>NZ_BALY01000081.1 GCF_000615445.1 Lactobacillus hamsteri DSM 5661 = JCM 6256
CAGCTTACGCTTGTGATAAGCCTCAACTTTGGGAATCATTTGCTTAGAGATATTAGACACTTGAGCTGGACTATAATGACTACCATACATTTTCTCGATTAAATCAGCTATTTCTCTAGTGGTTACACCCTTAGAATAAAGTTTTATAACCATGTCTTCTAAGAGATCAGTATGTTGTTTATAGTCTGGCAGAGTGTGTTGATGAAACATACCATTGCGATCTCGTGGCACTTGTACCTCAATTGATCCAAATTGAGTATCAATCTTACGAAAATACGCACCATTTCTAGAATTACCAGTATTCCAGCCGTTTCTGGCATAAGGATCATATCCTAAAAAGGCAGTCAATTCAGATTCTAACAAGTCATTAACAGCTTGTTGGATTTCATTACGAAGCAAATCATTAATTTTATCTTGATTGAATAGAGCTTGAGTTATATTTTTGGTAAAATCATTCATGAAGGAGTTCTTCTTTCTGTATGTGTTTTTTGTTCAAACCAATCATACGAGAAAGGGACTCCTTTTTCTAATATTTTATGAAATTAAATTAAGGAATCATTCATCCTTACACAAACTATTTTACGGTCT
>NZ_BALY01000080.1 GCF_000615445.1 Lactobacillus hamsteri DSM 5661 = JCM 6256
TAGCTTACGCTTGTGATAAGCCTCAACTTTGGGAATCATTTGCTTAGAGATATTAGACACTTGAGCCGGACTATAATGACTGCCATACATTTTTTCGATCAAATCAGCTATTTCTCTAGTGGTTACACCTTTAGAATAAAGCTTTATAACCATGTCTTCCAAGAGATCAGTATGTTGTTTATAGTCTGGCAGAGTGTGCTGATGAAACATACCATTGCGATCTCGCGGCACTTGTACCTCAATTGATCCAAGCTGAGTATCAATCTTGCGGAAATACGCACCATTTCTAGAGTTGCCAGTATTCCAGCCTTTTCTGGCATAAGGATTATATCCCAAAAAGGCAGTCAGTTCAGATTCTAACAAGTCATTAACAGCTTGTTGGATTTCGTGACGAAGCAAATCATTAATTTTATCTTGATTGAATAGAGCTTGAGTTATATTTTTGGTAAAATCATTCATGAAGGAGTTCTTCTTTCTGTATGTGTTTTTTTATTCAAACCAATCATACGAGAAAGGAACTCCTTTTTCTAATGTTTTAGGAAATTAAATTAAGGAATAATTCATCCTTACACAAACTATTTTACAGTCTC
>NZ_BALY01000079.1 GCF_000615445.1 Lactobacillus hamsteri DSM 5661 = JCM 6256
GCATGGTAGTGTGATATTGTACAAGAAGAATTTTTTTCATAGAATACAAATATAAGGATTTTAAGGAGTTAGTTTGTAATGAAACATGCAATTATGGTAATTGGAAGTGGGACTAATGCAGATGTCTTACAAGAAACGATTAATGTATTAGATGATCCAGAGATAGATTTTTATATTCATTGGGATAAAAAATTTAATATACCTAAGCTTAATAGTGAAAAATCGAATATTCTTTTTTTGCCTGATAGAATTTCTGTGCAATGGGGAAATCAAACTCAAATAGAAGCTACTATAAAATTATTAGAAATAATAAAAAGTAAAAAGATCAATTATGATTATATTCACTTGATTTCTTCAAATGATATGCCTTTAATGACAGTAGATTATTTTAAAAAATATTTTAATAAAGAAGTATATCTTGAATATGATCATCCGATTACTTCTGCTATAATACACAGAGTAAGCTATTATTATCCAGCTAATATTGATTTTAGAAAACACAAATATATTCTAAAATTATTTAAATTATTTAATTCTATATTTAGAATTAATAGATTGAAAAATTTGAAAATCAAAAAAGGTGCAAATTGGTTTTCTATAAAA
>NZ_BALY01000078.1 GCF_000615445.1 Lactobacillus hamsteri DSM 5661 = JCM 6256
CTGATAATATGTCTGAAAAATTAATTCAATTTAAAGTTCCTGAAGAAATAAAAGATAAATTAGACAAAATGTTTAATTCTGATGGAACGACAACACCACAAGGATTTAGAATTTTAGCATTTCAATTGGCTAAAATGAATCAGTCTCCTTTTGCATATTATTTTGAAAACTATTCTGAAAAAGTTAATAATCGTATTAAGCAAGAATTACGTGATGATGAATTGAAAGAATTAGGGATTTTGCCGGATGATGCGGAAGAATATAATTCTGATGAAGAAATTAGAAAGGCATTTAAAAAACACTTTGGAGAGTGATGATGGCTTATAGAATTAAAATTACGCATAGATTTTGGAAGAGTGCTGATTTTTTAAAAGAAAAATATTCCAAAGATGAATATAAAGAAATTATGAATGAAATTGAGGAATCTATCATAGTCTTACGAAATAAGGGCAGGCTACCTGAAGAATATGATGATCATATTCTAAGAAGATCACCATTTGTAGGTCAGCATGAGTATCATGTTTACGACGATGATGTTCTAGTTATTTATTGATTATTTGTCGGAGAAAACACAGGATTTCAATCCCGTGATGAATCCGGCTTTTTCTTTAG
>NZ_BALY01000077.1 GCF_000615445.1 Lactobacillus hamsteri DSM 5661 = JCM 6256
AGCGATAAGTTCTTTTGTGTTTATCTCGATGCAACGTATATACCGTTGCGTCGAGAAACTTTTGAACGAGAAGCGGTATATATTGCCATTGGCATCAAGCCCAACGGTCACAAAGAGGTGATCGATTATTGCATAGCTCCTAGCGAAAATATCGAAGTCTGGACGGAGCTGCTCCAAAATATGAAAAGCAGAGGCCTTAAACAAGTTGAATTATTTTTATCAGATGGCGTTGTGGGTATGAAAACTGCACTAATGCAAACCTATCCTAAAGCTCACTTCCAGCGCTGTCTGGTTCACGTAATGCGTAATATCTGCGCTAAAGTACGTGTGGAAGACCGTGAGGCAATTATGAACGATTTTAAGCAAGTTCATCAACAGTCTAACAAGCAAGAAGGTATAACTGTCTTACATAGCTTTTACAGTAAATGGCAGAAAGCTTACGGGCATGTAATTCAGAATGTAAAAGACATTGAAACGGATCTGCTGGTTTTCTATAACTATCCGAAGCAGATCAGAAGTTCAATCTATTCAACTAACATGATTGAATCCTTTAATAATGTTGTTAAGCGCAAAGCCAAACCTAAAGCAGAGTTTCCAAATGAACGGTCATTAGATACTTTTATTGGAATACAAGCAATGAGCTACAATGATCGATATTTCAAGCGAATTCATAAAGGCTTTGGTCAAGTACAAGACACTTTAGAATCCTATTTTGAATAAATAATTAAAAAAATCAATCTACGAGAAAGAGTTATTTACACAAAAGATTTGACAGTTT
>NZ_BALY01000076.1 GCF_000615445.1 Lactobacillus hamsteri DSM 5661 = JCM 6256
ATGAGTAACTAACTCATGAACTAATGAATATTTGCCATGTATTTCGTTACCATTTAAATCAACTCTCTTACCACCCAAATAAGTTTGAATTTCATGCAAAAGTGTTGAATCAAATAAATAATCTGCACCTGAAGCAACATATTCCTCAATTTGTTTTTGCAATTTCTTAAAATCAGCTTGATATTCTGGATCAATTTTTTCAATTGGAGTTGCAGCCAATTCTTCCAAAGTTTCTTTTTCACCTGGAAGTGCTTCAAAGTTCTTTTGCCAATCTGGTTCTGCAGCATTCATTGGACCGCCAGCACGGGTTGTATTACCACCAATTTGAGGGTATTTTTCTAAAATAACTACATTTTCATCATGTTGCAATGAGCGAACCGCTGCAGCAAGACCTGCACCACCTGCACCCACAACTACAACATCTGTAGTAATTTCTTCATCTTGTTCTTTATTTTCGACAGGCTTAGCACGCTCCTTCCATTCTTCCGCATTTCCACCTGCTTCTTCAATTGCAGCTGCAACGCCATCAATAACACCATGACTTGAAATAGTTGCACCACTAACTGCATCAACGTTTAAAGTTTGATTATCCACAATTTCTTTAGGAAGACGCTTGAAAACTTCGTCGGCTACTCCTTTGGTTTCACCACTAGCATCTACCTTAATATCATCAATTTTATTCTCTGAAAGAGTAACAATCATTGGCATATAGCTTGAGCCATGACCTTTGGCTTTAACTTCATATTTTCCTGGTTTCATTGCTATTCTTCAATTATCCTTTCTTATA
>NZ_BALY01000075.1 GCF_000615445.1 Lactobacillus hamsteri DSM 5661 = JCM 6256
CAGGTTTTGTGAAACTATGTGTAAATATGCATTTTTAACGCATAGTTTATGAACGTTAGGTTATATTAAGCTTATGGTTCAAACTAAAAATAGAAGGATAGAGGTATAAATGAAAAAAATAAATAATATCAAAATTGTTATTGCTATAATTATTGTTGTAACATTTGGATTGCTTTTTGCTTGGAAATCTTATGTAAATTCACCCGCACGAAACCCTAATAATCCGTTAGCCAATATAAATTTAAAAATTGTTGATGTAAATGGAGAGGCCGAATTTACGGAAACTACATCTACTGAAATTGATAAAAGTCTTTTGACTATTATGCTAAAAAAGAAGGATAATAATTCAGAGATTTTTAACTATTTAAAAAATATGAAAGTTTCTTCTTTTGATAATATGACTTTTGTGCAAATAAGGGATAATACAGCAGAAAAAGCAATAAATAATCAAGAAACTATTGTAAATGATAAATTTACTGAATTGCTTAAAAATGATGATAGGGCTCAAGATGTAATAAATGATTTACATTATATGTTAGAAGATGATGAGGAAGCTAATGTATATCAAGTAATTGAACCAAATAAAAATGTCAAAATTGGGCAGAAGGTTCAAGTTAAGTTAGCTATTCCAGATGATTTAATTTCAGAATATGGACTTAATGTTTCTCCTCGTACTATACAAATTCAAGAGGGAAAGCAAGAATCATAATTTGAAAAGTGTCTGAAGAAAAATACAAAAAATCCTATTAAATCAACGGTTTGATATTGATGATATGATCCTACTTAAGTAGACAACACAAATATATAAAAGTGTTATCTATGAAAGTAGGATCATTTTTTAT
>NZ_BALY01000074.1 GCF_000615445.1 Lactobacillus hamsteri DSM 5661 = JCM 6256
TTTAGCGGATATTTTTTGAAATTACTTATGATTTTGTTCAAAATCAGCCACTGCACCACGTAAATTTGCATCACTTTTAAGTTTACAAATAGCCAAATCAGGTTTAATTGTAACGAGGTTAGGCATACTCTTTCTAATTTTTTCGATTTCTTCGTTAAGTAAGGTTAAGAGTTTAGGATTATTTGAAATTCCGCCGCCCAATACAATTTTTTCTGGATCAAAACTATGTTGAATATTAAAGATTGCTGTAGCAAGGGCATGAAGCATTGTATCTCTTTCTTGAGCCGCAATTGGATCATTATTGTCTGCGGCTTCAAAAACGTCTTTTCCGTTAGCATGTTTTCCTGTTCGAGCATTATATCTTTTAGCCATTGCAACAGGTGAGGCCAAAGCTGACAATTGTCCATCATTAATCATCATATAGCCAAATTCACCGCCATATAGGTGAGCACCGTGCCAAATTTTTTGATTAATGATTAAAGCACCACCAACGCCAGTTCCGATGACAAAGAATGCCATTGAATTGCAGCTCTTGCCACTACCGTCTGCCAGTTCTCCTAATGCAGCAGAATTGGCATCATTTTCAATAGTAACGGGTAATTCAAAACGCTTTTCGAGTTCATCGACAATTTTAAAGTTATGAATGTAAGGAATAGCGCTTGAGCCTCCAATAATTCCTGTTTCTTTGTTTACTGCACCTGGAGATGAAATTGCTACGCCATCGATTTTATTTTCGCTTTTAATTTTATTAACTTCATCAGTTAAAACAGTGTAGAATTCTTCAAGTGTTTTAGGAGTGTCTACTGCGTGCTTATTTTGTAATTTATTATCTTTCCAAGTTGCGATTTTAATTGTTGTACCGCCAATATCAATTGCTGCTAAATTCATTTTAATCTCCTTAATAAAAATATATACTTTTAGGTATAATAATAAA
>NZ_BALY01000073.1 GCF_000615445.1 Lactobacillus hamsteri DSM 5661 = JCM 6256
TGTGTAGTGAGCCGTAAAAGTTAGACACTTTTACGGCTTTTACTATGTCTAAATTAAATAAAAAACAAAGATTAGAAATTTATAATGAGTGGAAATTAAAGAAGCAATCAGTATCTCAAATTGCTCGCAACCAAAAAATGAACAAACGAAGTTTAGGGTATATGATCAAGCTAATTGATCAATATGGTATTGAAATTTATGATCAGCCAAATGCCAAATTTACTAAAGAGTTCAAGGAAGAAGCAATCATCAAAGCTCTATCAAGAACTAAATCGCTCGATGACTTGTCGCTAGAACTCGGCTTAAGAAGCAATGGCATTTTGTGCAATTGGATTCGCGAATACAAGAAAAATGGGTATAATGTCGTTATCAAGAAGAAAGGACGACATCCTGCTCATGAACAAAAACCTTACTCCATCACGCAAGGATTTAGAGAAGCGGATCAAGCAGCTAGAAGAAGAAAACTTGAAGCTGCGTATTGTGAATGCTTACGTAAAAAAACTAGGTGCCTTGGATCAGAAACATCACGAGAAATAGCTCAGGCAATCACTGAACTAAGGCAAGAATTCGGCGTAAGCTTGGATTATATCTTTGATACTTTAGCCCAAAACCAGGACTTGCCTTTGATTGCTCGCAGCACATATTACAAAGTAATTAAATCTAAAGCCAAAATAGTTAAAAAGCCTAGATTCTTTGCCAGACTCAAAGAAATCTTTGACTATCATCAAAGACGTTATGGTTATCGTCGAGTAGCGCTGCAGCTTAGAAAAGAAGGATATCAAGTAACTGATCGAGCTGTTCGCTATTGGATGCATAAATTTGATCTTAAAGGCAGAAGACGCAATAAGCGTAGATACTCCAGCTATAAAGGAACAATTGGCAAAATTGCCCCTAATTTGATTCACCGTAAATTCTTCGCTCCTTTGCCCAACATGAAATGGTATACCGACATCACTGAGTTTCATTT
>NZ_BALY01000072.1 GCF_000615445.1 Lactobacillus hamsteri DSM 5661 = JCM 6256
TTAAAATCTCTATATTAATTTTTAAGTGTCATTGTATAAACATCAAAGACGCCACCCTTGGTTGCCATTTTCTTTAAATCACTGGCTTTAATAAGTTCACCTTCCCAAGTTGAAGTTTTATCATAACAATCACGCTTAAGATTGTTTAGTTTCTTTTTAGATTTAATAGGATAATCATAATAATCTGTATATTCCGTCTTTTTATCAAAATAAAAATGTCCAATATAAAAATGATTGCTATTGGCATCCTTAAACAATATCATCCCTGATACTATAGGATAATATTTTTCGCCATTAACAGTTACTGTCCTAAGTCCGTTTCGCTTTAAAAAAGTATAATGTGGCATTAAGTATTCTTGATCGCCTTCACCATCTGTTGATCCAGTATAAGGTCTAATTTTCTTGTTGTTTTTATAACTTTCGTAAACAGGAATAGGATCGTTAGAAGTTGCAGTATAAACCACTGGTCGTGTAGTGTTAAAGGCAGAAGCGGGATAGAAGCAATGATTTTTTGATACATAATATTTTTTACCCTTATAGTAATGATAACCAATAATTTTAAAATTATCTGTAGCTTCATACCCTGCAAAGTCATTAACTATACGTTTTTCTTTACCATGTTTAAAATAAAAACTATAGCCTATAGAAAAATCCCACAAGCACTTTGTAACGGGCTTTTTATAATAATGAATTTTTAGCTTTTTAGTCTTAGCTTCCACAACTTGCGTATTTTGAGCTGTAACAGATATTCCGATTCCCCCAAATAATGTAACTGAAGCTAATAAAGCTATTATCCACTTCTTTTTCATAAAACTATATCCTCCACTTTTTTAAAATATATATTTAATTATATTTAAGATATTATTTGTGTCATAAAAAATTCGAATTCGACTTTTTATAGTTTGTTATTTCATTCAGTTACATTATTTAGAGGGATATAGATGTACTGGTTTCTTAGTTTTTCAAGCATTGGTGGAAATGGTGGCTTGAAGGTGGATGGATTATATTTTTCTAAAAAGTTGACACTTGCCTGAA
>NZ_BALY01000071.1 GCF_000615445.1 Lactobacillus hamsteri DSM 5661 = JCM 6256
ATAATTTAATGACTAGATCTGCGTATGTATGCAGGTCTAGTTTTTCTTTTAACTTGTTTTGATCAATTTTATTTAAATCATCACAAATAAGAAAAATTCTTCCTTGATGAACTACACCGCACTAAAGTGCCGGGTTTCTGGGAACACCAAGTAGTGTTTAGGATCTTACATTGATTGCTCAAATACCTAACTCACAGAACTCAGCTATTTACCATGCCAGTCCCTGACCAGTTAGCTTTGCTTTATGAAGAATATTAACTGCCGCGTTAATATCCCGGTCATGCCTAGTTTGACACTTAGGACAAGTCCATTCACGAATCTCTAATGGCTTAGCGCCACTGTTATAGCCGCATTCTGAACAAATTCTGGAAGTGTTTTTGGGATCTACGACAATTAGCTTTTTCCCATACCACTTGCACTTATATTCCAGCATTTGTCTAAACATTCGCCATGAAGCATTCGAGATGGCTTTAGCCAAGTGATGATTTTGAAGAAGATTTTTGGTTTTCAAATCTTCAATTACAATCACATCATACTGCTTAACCAAATGAGTCGTTAGCTTATGAAGATAGTCCCTGCGCTGATTAGCCATTTTAGCTTGATAGACAGCTTTCCAAGCTTCTAGGACAAAACACTTTTCTATTTTTATCTTGCAAAGCTAATAGCTTAGCCAAATGTCTGCGGCGAGAATATTTTCTTTGCCATGCTTTGGCTTTCTTTTCAAAATAAGAGCCATTGAAACTAGGGTATTTTAAGCCATTGGACAGAATTGCCAAATCAGCCACGCCGACATCGATGTCGATTGCTTTGCCAGTTAAATTATACTTCTCCGGTCTAAGCATTTCTGCTTGTAGAGATAGATAATATTTGCCCGTTGGTTCAAGCACAACTGTGTAACGCTTGATTTTAGCATCTTCTAAAAACCTTATTTTACTGGTTTTAATATAACCCAACTTAGGGATCTTTAGGTATCGTTTACCAACAACTTTTATGACCGACTTACCAGTATAAGACTGCTTCAAATACTTGCGCGAATGAAAGCGCGGCTTGCCAATTTGGCCGGTCTTATCTTGAAAGAAGTTTTTCCAAGACTGGGTCAGAAACTCATTAACTAGCTGCAGG
>NZ_BALY01000070.1 GCF_000615445.1 Lactobacillus hamsteri DSM 5661 = JCM 6256
CCAACGATAACAACGGTTATAAAAATAAATATAAAAAATAATCAAAATTATTTTAAAAAATACATGGTTATTTAAAGTGCTTATATTTTGTATATTAAAGAGTTTTTGTGAGTACACTTGTTATATTATTATTCACTCCAGTTATTTAATAACTATACGTGTAGACTTTATAAAGTTTTCTTGCTAGTATACTAGTTGAAGAGACTTAAGACTAAAGCTCCTTGAGAAACTAACCACTTCTTTTATGGAGCTAAAAAAAACATATTGTATAGTTTATTACTTGGATAAAACAATAATATTGGGGATTAAGAAGATTATGAGAAAGAATATTAAATTTGCAACTTTAGTTGGTGCGACTGTCGCTTTAACTTTAGGTGGTTTGTCTGCCGTTAATTCACAAAGCGTTAGTGAAACTGTAGAAGCTGCAACTTTAACACTTCCAAAAAGCCAAGGCTATACAAAAGCTAGAGTTTTAAAAGAAAACACTGGTAGAATCAGCAAAGCTGACAAGAAGAAACTTATTAAAGGCTCCATTGCTGGTATGAAACAAAATGACTGGATTGATACAAACAGTTCAGATTTACGTCACGTTGATGTAACCAAATTGAGTCAAAGTGATAAAGTAATGCTTAGTCATTTTACTTTGGACTTAATTAATCAAGCTCGCCATCAAATGGGCAAGCGTTCCTGGACTTACAGAAAAGGCGCTTTAAAGTTTGCTGATCGTACTGCTAGAGAATATTACAATAATAATCGTTCCGTTTGGGATTCAGACCACTACGTAGCTGGTATTAAGCGTGCTGCAAAGGCTTCAGGTCTTAACTACAGAGCTGGCCAAGTTTATGAAGATGAATCAGGCTTACCTATTACTAGTGACTTCCAAGGTCATGATCGTACTATTGCAGCTTTGAAGAATCAAATTTACTTTAACATTAAACAAATGTTATTTGGTGGTTTTTCTAGTGTTGGTTCTGGTGATCCAGCAGACCAATATGGTGATGCTAACCGTTACGTTGAATGGGAACACGCAGGTGACCTTTTAGGTTTACGTTCAGCTCAAGGCTACGATGCAAAAACTAAATACTTTGGTGTATCCTTCTCTGGCTTAAAGAATGATCCCGATAAGATTTCAGTTCACATGATGGGTGTAGCAAAGCGTTATATCCAAAACTACAAGAAGTTTAATCACTAATATTAAATAGCGAGTTTTCTACTTTTATCCAAAAGTTAAAAATATCCAAGTTAAAGCTCAATGTCATTAAGTTAAGACATTGACAAAGCTGGCGATACTTTTTAAGACATTTATCGAATTATTTTGTTCGGTAAATGTCTTTTTTTGA
>NZ_BALY01000069.1 GCF_000615445.1 Lactobacillus hamsteri DSM 5661 = JCM 6256
GGCTCTATAATTTTTCCTGTTGATGACTTATCTATATGATAAGCTGTTAACAGGTTTTTTATTGCATTAAAAAAGGAGGACATAGTCCTCTTTAATAAAAAATCTATTCCACTAAACATTTTATAAATAAAGGTGATTTCTATGTCCTCTCTTAATCATTGTATTAAATTCGATCTTGATGTTAAAGACGAAAATATCGTTTTTAAAGATTATTTTTATAAATCGATCAAACTGCAAAAGCATAAAATCTATAAAGCTGAATTAATCCAACCTGCTTGTCCTTTCTGCGGCTCTTTGGATCTTTTACACAATGGCCATTTGATTACCAACATTCACTATCCAACAGCTAATGCCAGTTTGCCTGTCATTATCAGATTGGCTAAGCAGCGAGTTAAATGCCGCGATTGTGATCGCAGATCCATGGCTCAATCTGAATTAGTAAACAAATACTGTTCTATTTCTAATGCTTCCAAGCTTAAAGTATTATCAGCTTTAACTGAAGACCGATCTATGACCAGCATTGCCAGAGAAAACAATGTTTCGATCAATACCGTCCAGAGAGTGCTGGGCAACTGTTCACACCGATTTATTGACAGCTACGAATATTTGCCAGCTCATCTAGCTTTTGATGAGTTCAAAGGAGTCGACCGCCAGCTGCACTTTATCTGCTTGGATGGCGATAATCATCAGGTCGTTCAGATTCTTAGAACTCGCTACAAGAAGACTCTGCTTAAGTATTTCGGTCGTTTCTCGCCCCAAGCTAGAGCTAACGTTAAGACGGTCACGATGGATCTTAATTTTTACTATCAAGATATCGTCAGAGCTTGTTTTCCTAACGCTCAGATTGTCATCGATCGTTTTCATATGATCCAAATGCTTACGCGTTCTTTCAACTCACTGAGAGTCCAAGTCATGAAGACCTTTGATAAAAGATCCAGACAGTATCAGCTACTCAAATCTCCCTGGAAATTATACTTAAAGAAGTTTGATGAGCTTGAAAAAGTTCATCCTCGCTACAACTGGCATTACAAAGACTGCTTAACTCAAGCTCAAGTAGTTACAGAAGGCATTAACACCAGCACTACTTTAGAGAATTCATATAACCTGATGCAAAGCTTTATTCAAGCCGTTGAAACTGGCGATGCTCATGAGCTCAAATCGTTAATCAACTGCCAAGATCAAATTGGAACTTTAATGCACAAAACACTATTGACCTTTAAACATAACCTAAAAGCTGTGCTTAACGGAGCAGAATTGCCTTATTCTAACGGCTGTCTTGAAGGCTTCAACCGCAAAATCAAACAAATTGAGCGAACAGCTTTTGGCTATTCTAATTTTACCAATCTCTTAACCAGAATTCGTTTGGAAGAAAATCTGTACAAAGAAAAAGAACCAAACAGCCTTTTAATGGTTGATTGATTCTCTTCATTTACTCACTATCAACAGGATTTGACAATGAGCC
>NZ_BALY01000068.1 GCF_000615445.1 Lactobacillus hamsteri DSM 5661 = JCM 6256
CTTATAGAAAGTCAAGCCATATATATTAGAAAAAAAGAGTATACTAAACAGTACCCTCAAAGACTAGTCTTTGAGCAGTCAAACATTTTTAAGTTTGCGCTAAACTAATGAGTTGCTTTTTGATAATCATAAACTTGATGCGTGTGAACCAAGTTTATGATGGTTCGATTCAAATGATTGGCGCAAGCTATTAAAGCCACCTTGTCATGCTTGTTAAAAGGTGGCTTTTTTAATTTGTAATAATAATCAATTAAGTGATTTTGAATTTTATTTTGATTTCTTAACATGCTTCGTATCATGTCTGTTTCAACAGCTCGACCTTGACTGCTTCCTCGACGATTAATAGTATCATGCTTCTCGTATTGCCCGGATTGGTAACGATTTAAATCTAATCCAAGATAGGCGTTAAGTTGCTTATAGTTATCAAATCTACTAATATCACCAGCAAGGCCTAATAACAAAGAAGTGTTTAATTGCCCAGTTCCTGGGATACTACAAATTATTTTGAAGTTTTCTAGGGAACTCGCCAGTCTGATGAGCTTTTTCTTAGTCCAATTTATTGTTTTATTATACTGCTGTATTTCATCACAGTATTCATAGATAATCTCTATTTCTTGAGAGTCTGCATTAACTGCAGGATAAGAATCTTTTGCAGCGAGCCAAACCTTTTGACAATATTCTTGTATCAAATCTTTATGAATATGCTTGCTTACAGATAAATAAACATTATTTGTCATTTTTTGAATACTTAACCCTACCAAAAAATCAGGATGACAATACTGCTTAAAAATTTGTAGTGCAATAATTTCATGAGCAGATTTAAAAATACTGTTTAGTTCGGGAAAAGTTAATTCCAAACTAGCTCTAAGGTGATTAATAATCCTCGTTCTAGTTTTTATCAGTTGCCGATATCGTAATGCCAGTATATGTAAATTTTGATATTGCGAATCAAAGTAAATTCTATGATTTCTTTCAAGTTCTGATAACTGTGTAACTCCTAAAAGAGCCAGCTTAAGAGAATCTTTGGCATCAGTTTTGTTTCGTCTCATCGATGCCATTCTTAAACTTGCCTCAAGAGGATTTAATTCATATGTCTTTACCTTACAATTTTGAAGAAATCGAGAGAGTTGAGCCGAATAAATGCCCGTTGTCTCAAAAATTACAATCGTATTTTCATTCATAAAACTTTTTAGTTTTTGGAATCCGCTCTTATTATGCCTAAATACAAAATTGGTCTCTCCAAATTCTTTGTCAATCAAGGTTGCATGACTTTCACCTTTACTAACATCAATTCCAATTATATTCACATTATCACCTCTAAAAACAAATTGAGGCAATATATATTTTTAACTCATTTTCTAAAATTCGATCTTTAAGATCATCACCCTAACTCTAGCTTATTAAAAATATATATTGTTGGGCCCGTTTGACAAACGAAATAATTAATCCATCATGTTGTCGACCTCTACCTTTATACTTTAGGGTGTTTGACAAAGAGCC
>NZ_BALY01000067.1 GCF_000615445.1 Lactobacillus hamsteri DSM 5661 = JCM 6256
CTAAGTGTAAAATAGTTTGCGGTAACGTTTAAATATAAATTAAAAGGAGTCAAATCCATTTCAGGACTTGACTCCAAAACAAAAAGACCAGTAGTCTGATGTTAAGCAAAAAACACATTAGAAGCTGGTCTTTTATGGAATTAATTGTAACTGAAATCGTCAAAATTATAAAGTCTGAAACTAATATTATTAAACGTGAAAAAGCTTTAGTAGTTTTCTTTCTCAATTTGATTAGAGACTTAATGGCTTTAGCCTTGGAACAGGTTGATCAAGAGCTGAGCGAATCAATGAAGAATCAAGGCTACCAGATTGAAAAGAAGAATCAACGTTCAATCAATATGGCTTTTGGTGAAGTAACTTATGCCAGAAGAAGATACGTGAAGGCTGGCCAAGCGAGTCGCTATCCGTTAGATGAATTAATGGGCTTTGATAAGTACAAACATTACAGTGTTTTAGCTGTCAGAAATATTTTAGAAGTAAGCAGTGTTGCCACTTATCGCAATACTGCCCTAGCCGTTAATTGCCTTTCGAGCTTTGACATTAGTCATGCACAGATTGGCAATTTAGTTAAGACTGCAGGTCGAAGGATCAAAGAACAACAAGAAGCTGACAGTCGTTATGATGCTCAAACTGCAAAAAAACAAGTACCAGTACTGTATCTTGAAGGTGACGGCGTCATGATTAAAGGCACTCAAGGTCGTTTAGAGTTTCATCGTTATCAGGTCTGTGAAGGCTTACGTAATGTGACCTACAAACGTAGAGAGCGGACTAATGCCAAAGAATTTGTGTCGCTAAGCCGTTTGGACGCATTGAATGAAGCTAAGGAATATTTAGCTAATACTTATGACTTAACTGATACTTTGATTATCAGTAATGCCGATGGCGGTGCTGGTTATACTAAAAAAGACTTTGACGAGATTGTTGGTCGCTGCAATAAACATGAGCACTTTTTAGATGTTTTCCACCTAAACAAAAAGATTAAAGATCGTCTTTGCTTCGCCCCAGAACTGCAGGGTAAATTGACTTATGCCTTAGAGTTTAAGTACGACCGTGACTTAGTGAATACAATCTTGAATACCGCTGAAAGTAAACTGATTGATGAGCTAGATACTGCGCAAAACCATGAGCATCTCGCCCGACTTCGCAGTTATATTGATCGCCGCTGGGACGATATCAAGCCATTCAAAATGCGAGATCTGAAAGTTGCTAAGGCAATCGGCAGCTGCGAGAGCAATCACCGTAAGTACACTTATCGGGTTAAAGGTCAAGGCAAGTACTGGTCTGAAGCCGGTGCAGAAGGCATGCTTCGGATTTTGACCTGCATCAAAAATCGTGATTTAGAGCAATGGCTCAATAGTGATTTTGAAACAGGCAAATTAATCAGCTTGGACCATAAGAAACTGCTGGCAGCACTCAGAGATAGCTTGAAGCGCCGTCACGAAACTCACATTGGAATTCAACATGGAGCACTAACCGCAGAAGTTGTTGGGGGAAGCTATTTAGCTAAATTAAATCGAATATTAAACCACATAAAATATTAAGAAATTAAGGTCAGACTAATGGTTTTTAGGCTACCGCAAAAATATTGACACTTAC
>NZ_BALY01000066.1 GCF_000615445.1 Lactobacillus hamsteri DSM 5661 = JCM 6256
ATGAAAATTATTATTAAAAATAATAATCCGCACTCAGTTAAACTCATCGTTAAATCACAAAATTAATATTTGAATGTTACTAATAATAATTCATGCAATGTAGATAGCAATATGATAATTCTTATTAAAAAAATAAAATTACTACATAAAAGTAGAAATAAGGATATAACTATCATAAACATAATTATGTAAAGTTTGCTTACTTCTATAAATGACTATTTTCACCTAAATATAAATTCTCAAATTAATTATATGGCTTAGATCCATTTACCATAAAATTTAATATTATTAATTTTGACGATTAATTAAATCATTATTGGACTAATAATTCACGTATAAATTGCATACATAATTACACTTACTACATTTATATCCTATTTCATTCTTTCCTTTTCGCCTATTTGTATAATACAACATCTTTGATTAAAGTGATTACTTAAAGCAAACATAAGTTCTAATAAAAAAGTCTTCGCTATTTAAATAAAATTGCGAAGACTTTTTGTATTATTTTCACCTAAATATCAAATTGTAATTCTGTGCACTTTAATGATTAACTATCAATCAATTTAAATGAACTTGATCGTAGAATCGCTCTCTCAGCATCATGAATTTCTATCCAAAATCAACCGTATCCAATAAGTGTTCTCTCTCTTCTTGATCTAACCCTAAGTATCTTAAGGTTTGAGATTGTGATGAATGATTCAACAATTTCATTACTAAAGCAATATTATTTGTTTGCTGATAAACACGGTAAGCACCTGTTTTTCTCATAGTGTGCGTACCAAGATAATCAATATGAAGCTTCTGTCCAATCCCACTCATAATCTTATAGTAGGCTTTACCATCGATGTGTCTTTCAGCATGATTAAATGAAGGAAAAAGCCATTCGCTTGAGAATACTCTTCCATTGAATTTAGAATTTCTCGATCTAAATTTTGATTCAAATACAGCTTCACCATCATGTTTTGGACCATAAAACTTTTGCTGCATTTCTTCTAGCCAATCATAGTAATCCTCCAGCTCACGTTCAACAGGCCGAAGGTAAAGCACATTACGCTTTTTGGTTTTCTTATCAATCGTATAGGCATTCTTTTTAACCCGCCCGTTTCTTTCGTAAACATCACTCTTTTTTAAACTCAAAACATCGCTAACTCGAAGCAACGTTGCTTTTCCAACTTGGAAAATTGTGTAATCACGTAAACCTGTAAATGGTTTATCTTTTAATTCATGCTGTACCGTTTGAAGAACCCAAGAATCTTTAATGGGCTTAACAACTTCTTTCATCATTGATCCTTTCGTATGCGTTATTTACATATATAAATTAAATTATAACGCATATATAGTAATTTATAAATATTGAGCCCTGATATAAAGCTGTTCTTCGTGATCCGCATATACGTCATTTCTCACAAATGACGTATATGTAGCAGGTAAAAATAACAAATATTTAGTTTCTTTGAAGTTGTACTAAAAATGCCGTTTTTTAATATAAAAAACAGTTTATCCTTCTTTGTAATACTAAATATAATTCGAAATCTATTCTTTACTTTTATAATTTTTGTTACGTTACCCATTGTCATGATAGATAACTTAATTAAAAAATAAATGAATTTTATATACGGCTATTTTTGAAAATCACTTTATGAAAGCTTGATAAATCAACGATA
>NZ_BALY01000065.1 GCF_000615445.1 Lactobacillus hamsteri DSM 5661 = JCM 6256
AAGTGTCTGGGAAATAACTAACCCTTAGATACTGAAAAACGATCATTCCAACTCTTAATTTGAGTTTGATTGGTCGTTTTTTCTCTCTATTTTTATTTTTGAACAAAGAAAATTGGTCTTTTGACCATCTTCTGTTCCAATATTTGCTTAGATTCATCATCATGAAGGCTATGCCAACATCAGTTTCAACCTTCTTTTTGCCTCTCAAATGAGTTCGGCGCATGCCAAAGACGTTCTTCAAATGCCCAAAAATTGGCTCCACATCATACTTTCTCATACTGTAGATGTGCCTGCTTCAGGACTCTGAAGAACTTCTTTGGCTTTTTCCTTTAAATACTGCCAGTTAGGATTATAGCGTACTTGGCGTTGACGACCGCTCTTGGTTTTAGCTAAGCGTTCTAATTCAGGCGTCAGTTGAAACTCATCTGCTTCATAAACCTTAAAATCGCGAACCTGACCAGTCGAGCGGTCTTTGCGCTGGCTATAATATTTAAAGTTGAACCTGACGCCATTTTGATCGAGGTAGTAATCATCTTTTTCATCATAGAACCAGTTGGCCAGCTTAGTCGGATCGTTGCGATATTTTCTGGTCTTTTCCTTTTCATACATGGTATAGGGAATGAAGTATTTTTTGTCTGGATATTCTTTCTCTAGCATAGAATAGTTGTACTCGCTGCCATAACCAGCATCGGCGACAATCTTATCGAACTTGTCCAGCGTTGTCATCTGCTTTAGAAATGGTTCTAATGTCTTAAAATCAGTTGGGTTGGAATATAAAGAAAAGTCGACTACATATTGATCTGTAGTCGCGGCTTGAATATTGTAGCCTGGCTTCAGCTGGCCATTCTTCATATGGTCTTCCTTCATATGCATGAAAGTCGCATCATGATCAGTCTTGGAATAGCTGTTGCGTCCAGCAAAGATTTCTTCTGCTTCTTCGTATTTCTTCATTCGAGGAATGTAATCTTTTCCTAGTTTATTAAGCAGCTTTTTAAGGCCGCGCCTTCTTGCTTTTCTGGGCGAGCCGCCAGGAATAGCTTTTGGCTCTTGCTCAATTTCCTCAGTCAGCTTTTCAATTTCAGCTTCGGTTTCTTGTGCCAGTTCTGCCAAGCCCTGACTGGTCTGAGCCGTTTCTTGAGCCATTGCTTTGACAACTTCTTTGGCAATCAATTCATCATACAGCTCAACTGCCTGTCCTTTGAGCTTTTCATGAAACTTTTCAACTGCTTTGCGCCAAACAAAAGTATAGCGATTGGCATCAGCTTCAATCTTGGTGCCGTCAATAAAGATCGCTCCTTCATTGATTAGGCCCTCTTGCTCTAACAAATTGGTAAAGTAAAGGAAGCTTTTCTTTACCAGCTCATTGGCATGATCGCTGGATCTGAAGTTATTGATAGTATGGTATGAAATCTTTTGATGCTCGGCTAGCACCATCATTGGCAGATTTTCTTCCAGCATTAATTCAATCTTTCTGCCTGAAAATACTCTTCTGGAATAAGCAAAAAGCAAGATCTTAAGCATCATAGCTGGATGATAAGCAGGCCGTCCAGTTTTAGCGGTATCATCCAGCAAGACATCTTCCGGAATAGAATCTACAAACCAGCCGATTACCCTTGCCAAGTGATTATTAGGAATTGTGAAGTCTAAATTGAGTGTTAAAGCAGTTTGACCTGTGAT
>NZ_BALY01000064.1 GCF_000615445.1 Lactobacillus hamsteri DSM 5661 = JCM 6256
TGAAGATGAGACCCAGAACTTCCGGAAATACCATTTAACCAATTGTTTCCGGTGGAAATTTGTTTTCCGCTACTATCTAATCCTTGTGATGCTTCATAATTAATTCTAGTCCCGTCACCAGGTCTTTTATCGTCTTTCATTACTGTATCTAATTGGATAAAGTATGCATGCGTACTATAATCATGAGTTGGGTCGCCAGGTATATGAAATGGTACATGCCCATTCGCATCCTTGGAATCTTTTGTTTGATCGACAGAAAAGCCATTAGGTTTACCATTGGTGGTAGTCACATGATCCTTAAGATATTGTTCAAAAGCTGGTCTTTCGTTATTTGAGACAGTAATTTTATTATAATATTTTTGATTTTGTGTTTGATCCTTAGGATCAACATAAAAGTTGTCTACGCCATCCCGATAGCCATTATTGTCTACTGCCATACCGTCAGGAACTTCGAAAACTTTAATTGATGATGGGATAAGGGTTTGATCACCATCAAAATATGCGCGAAACACAGCATCTACTAATGGTTTTAGATTGGTATTTCCTAATTGATTACCATAATTGAAGTATATGCCCCATTGAAGGATTTTGCTATCTTTATTTAAATTATATTTTTTTATATCTTCCGGAGACATGTTGTTTTTTTCAGGCCATGATCCGTTAACTGAATCAAAAGTTTTTTCTCCCATAGGAAAACCCTTTAAGATTTCATCTTCAGTAACCTTTTCTTTATAAGGAGTTAAGTTTGCAGTAAAAGCAGTTTTCGTTTGATCGTTAATCTCTACATTAAAGGATTGATTATCAATAGAAGATTTTACTGTTGCGCTGTTTCCTTGAACAGGTAAATCTAATTTGAAATTTTGAGGGGTTTCATTATTGTTTGAATTCCAAGTTGCACTAATTTGACTATTATTATCATCAACATCAACATCAACATTCCAATATGATTGACCATTATTACTTGTGATTTTTGTACTTGATTTTGAAACGTTAAAATTCTTAGCGTTTCCGGCATCTGGCAACTTTATAATTAATTGATGATGAGCGTCTAATTGAGGACTATCAATATTAATGTGAACATCTACTGTGTCCTGTCCGGCCATCATATCTTGAGTTTTATTGATTGTTTGATTGTCACGTGAAGCTGTAATAGTAATAGGTGAATGTTCTGGAGTTTTATTTTCTTCTAAATAAACAGCAGATGATGAAGCGTTGTCTAAGTCATTAGTAGAAATAGTTTGTGTTTCTACTGTTTGATTTTTTGGATCTGAATCGGTATGTTCATCCTGATCATTTTTAGGCTTCTCAGAAGAAATTGGGGGGGTAACGCCACTACCTACAGATTTATGATATTCAGAATTAGCCTCTACTTGATGTTGGTCACTTTGAGCAACACCTTCAGGTTTTTGAGTATCAGAATTTTCTTTCTTAGTAGATTGGGGAGCCTCATTACTTTTTACTTCTTCAGTTTGACTTGCTTGTGTGCTATCAGTAGCATCCGCATGAACTAATTCACCATTAGTCATTAAGAAGGTTGTACCCAAAGCAACCGCAGCTAAGCCTACAGATAATTTACGGAAACCGAATTTTTGCTTACCATATAATCTGGCATTAAAGTCCACATCATTTTTATGTTTCATATTATTCATTCCTTTTTATTGTATAATCGTTTTTCTCATCTATGATTTTATCTTAACACTAAAAAATAACATTACCAGTGAAAATGAATATTATTTTATATGTAATTTATATAAAACAAATAATATAATATAAAACTGTATA
>NZ_BALY01000063.1 GCF_000615445.1 Lactobacillus hamsteri DSM 5661 = JCM 6256
CCCTCAAAACTAAACAAAGTTTCTCAGTGTGCTTCCGCTTGCTTTGATGACTTCTATTAGTATCTCTACTCTCCGTCATCTCTGCTTCCTTAGAAAGGAGGTGATCCAGCCGCAGGTTCTCCTACGGCTACCTTGTTACGACTTCACCCCAGTCATCTGCCCTGCCTTAGACGGCTCCTTCCCGAAGGTTAGGCCACCGGCTTTGGGCATTGCAGACTTCCATGGTGTGACGGGCGGTGTGTACAAGGCCCGGGAACGTATTCACCGCGGCGTGCTGATCCGCGATTACTAGCGATTCCAGCTTCGTGTAGGCGAGTTGCAGCCTACAGTCCGAACTGAGAACAGCTTTCAGAGATTCGCTTGCCTTCGCAGGTTTGCTTCTCGTTGTACTGCCCATTGTAGCACGTGTGTAGCCCAGGTCATAAGGGGCATGATGACTTGACGTCGTCCCCACCTTCCTCCGGTTTGTCACCGGCAGTCTCATTAGAGTGCCCAACTTAATGCTGGCAACTAATGACAAGGGTTGCGCTCGTTGCGGGACTTAACCCAACATCTCACGACACGAGCTGACGACAGCCATGCACCACCTGTCTTAGCGTCCCCGAAGGGAACTTCGTATCTCTACGAATTGCGCTAGATGTCAAGACCTGGTAAGGTTCTTCGCGTTGCTTCGAATTAAACCACATGCTCCACCGCTTGTGCGGGCCCCCGTCAATTCCTTTGAGTTTCAACCTTGCGGTCGTACTCCCCAGGCGGAGTGCTTAATGCGTTAGCTGCAGCACTGAGAGGCGGAAACCTCCCAACACTTAGCACTCATCGTTTACGGCATGGACTACCAGGGTATCTAATCCTGTTCGCTACCCATGCTTTCGAGCCTCAGCGTCAGTTGCAGACCAGAGAGCCGCCTTCGCCACTGGTGTTCTTCCATATATCTACGCATTCCACCGCTACACATGGAGTTCCACTCTCCTCTTCTGCACTCAAGAAAAACAGTTTCCGATGCACTTCCCCGGTTAAGCCGAGGCTTTCACATCAGACTTATTCTTCCGCCTGCGCTCGCTTTACGCCCAATAAATCCGGACAACGCTTGCCACCTACGTATTACCGCGGCTGCTGGCACGTAGTTAGCCGTGACTTTCTGGTTGATTACCGTCAAATAAAGGCCAGTTACTACCTCTATCCTTCTTCACCAACAACAGAGCTTTACGATCCGAAAACCTTCTTCACTCACGCGGCGTTGCTCCATCAGGCTTTCGCCCATTGTGGAAGATTCCCTACTGCTGCCTCCCGTAGGAGTTTGGGCCGTGTCTCAGTCCCAATGTGGCCGATCAGTCTCTCAACTCGGCTATGCATCGTTGCCTTGGTAAGCCGTTACCTTACCAACTAGCTAATGCACCGCGGTCCATCCTTTAGCGACAGCTTACGCCGCCTTTCAAGCATCGATCATGCGATCAATGTTGTTATCCGGTATTAGCACCTGTTTCCAAATGGTATCCCAGACTTAAGGGCAGGTTACCCACGTGTTACTCACCCATCCGCCGCTCGCTTCCGAAACGTCACTACCGAAGTAGATCTGTTAGTTCTGCTCGCTCGACTTGCATGTATTAGGCACGCCGCCAGCGTTCGTCCTGAGCCAGGATCAAACTCTCATTTTTAAAATAATAGTTTGAATGATTGCTCATTCGATTTTTTAAGATCTTTGTCTCAAAATTTATTGCTTGCGAATTGACTTCGCTTTTTGTTTGGGTTTTTACACCCGCACACTTTTAGCGAAACTTTGTTCAGTTTTCAAAGTAC
>NZ_BALY01000062.1 GCF_000615445.1 Lactobacillus hamsteri DSM 5661 = JCM 6256
CTGTAAGCGTCAAATAAAATAGCGTACTTAAAAACCGTCCCGGTTATTGTTATACTGGGACGGTTATTTAGGTTCTTTTATTTACAATTGTCTTGGACATTTTCTTGCCACGGCAAATAAGCTTCAAGGGATTCCGAATTCAAAATCTCTTCATTCGGCAGTTTCTGAAGCAAATAATTCAAGTATTTTTCAGGATCAAGTCCATTTCTTTTGGCAGTTTCAATTAGGCTCAGAATAATGCCGCTAGCGGTGGCGCCTTTAAAGCTTTGAGAGAATAGCCAATTCTTTCGACCCATGACGAGTGATTTAACAGCTCGTTCGGCCTTATTGTTGGATAATTCTAAATTGCCATCAAGCAAGACATGCTCAAAAGTAGCTTGATGCTTAAGGGTATAATTAATGGCTTTTCCCAATTTAGAACCTGGCAAAACGGTGGTCTTATTTTTCTTGCACCAGTTAAAGAACTCTTGCATCAGGGGCTTGAGTTTTTCTTGCCTTATCTGGTAACGTTCTTGTTTGCTTAAATTCTCCCAGGCTTTTTCTAAGTAAAACATGCGGCTGCAGTAATTAAGTCCTTCTTTGGCAAGGGACTTTTCAGAAGCCGCTTGCGGCACGGCTTCATGAAACTTTCTTCTAACATGGGCCCAGCAGCCAACTAAAGTTGCTTCAGGCAATTGCTCATAAGCTTGCCACATATCGCAGTGCAAATAACCGGGATAGTTGCCTAAGAAGTTTAAAGCAGCTTTTCCACTACGGGAAGGATTATGATGATACAGCGTAATCCCATATTGATCATGTTTGCCTGAAAGGAAGACCCAGTAGTAGGTCTTAACTGTTTCACTTTCCAAGACAGTATAGTAGGTTTCATCGGCATGTAAAATTGGTCGCCTTAACAGCTTTTGCTTAAGCAGATCATACACTGGTTTAAAGTAGTATTCGCTGCTCTTCAAATCCCAATAATTTAACAGCTGTCTGGAAACTTCTAGTCCCATCTTCTTCCAGTCGCTTTCTTGGCGATAGTCTGGCACCTTCATTTCATATTTTTGATAAAGTGAATGAGCGATGAGTGAAGCTGAACCTAGACCATGGTTTAGGGGAGCTTTAGGTACTGCGGCTTTAATGATCTTGTCGCTAAAATTTCTTTGGCTGCAGTACTTACATTTGTAAGCATGTTGGATATGATTTAGCCTTTTAAGCTGAGCTGGGATAAATAATAATTCTTGGCGAACTGACTGCTTGCCTATCTCAACCAGTTCATGATGGCAATCAGGACAATATTTATCGTCTAATTCATGATGAACTTCTTCGGCCGGAAAGGCTGCTAGTAAATCCGCGCGCTTGCGGTTGTGAGTTTTTCTTTTATAAGTAATAGTCTGAACGGCGGCGTCGGGGACGTTCTCCGTCATCTTGAGCATCAGGTTCATCAAAGAGACTTGTTTGTCTATTTAAAGGCATTTGTTCTGAAGACTTGCCGTAACGTTTCTGCGTTAAGTAAGCTACTTGTTCACGGAGGAGCTTAATTTCATCGGTTAGATTTTGAATTGTAGTTGCCTGTTGGGCAATAATCTTTTCTAAAGTTTCTTGAGACATAATTTAAACTTCCTCCTAAATTTGTTAGTTAAAAGAATATCAAAAAAGCGCGCGATGTCAAGTGTTAGTAGAATTCGCGCGCTTTCGTGTTCTTTATTTTTGGACTAATTGAGAAGCCCTTCATTAACCAATCAACCTGTTCAGAAGATAAAGCTTGAACTTCATTTTGATTCCTGGGCCAGTTCATTTTTCCATTTTCAAATCTTTTATAGAGCAGCCAGAAGCCTTGTCCGTCCCAATAAAGGGCTTTGAAGCGGTCCTTGCTTCTGCCGCAGAAGAGAAAAACTTTGCCACTAAACGGGTCAAGCTCAAACTGCTCTTTGATTAAGACTGCTAGGCCATCAATGCCTTTACGCAGGTCAGTTTTGCCACAGACGATATAGACTTGACCCAAGTCACTGAGCCTAATCATGGCAAGACTTTCTCAAGAAGTTTATTCATAATTTCAGGATCTAAACTACTGTAAAAGCTCAGTTCTAAATCATCCTTCTTTAAGCTAAGCAACAGATTATTGCGTGGTGGGCGGGCCTTCTTGGTTTTAGTCGAGTTTCTAAGTGCCACAATTTGTTGTTTTTCAATCATATTCTTAACCTCCATCAATTTGATGAGTTTAGAATACCTGAAAAATAAGGACTAAAAAAGACACTCGGTTATCTGACGCTTAC
>NZ_BALY01000061.1 GCF_000615445.1 Lactobacillus hamsteri DSM 5661 = JCM 6256
AGCGTGCTTCTATTATTACATCAAATCATACAATTGTTTTTCTTCCAAAATGAATTCTTTCATAAATGGTAACGAAAAAGCAATTTTTCCATAACCTACATCAATTATTATCTGACTATCTAATAATCTTCTTCTATAAGCCGACATATAACCAGGAGTTTTGCCTAACTTTTCTCTAATATAACTAATATCAACAATCTCTTTATTACTTTTAGCCATAATCAATAGAATTTTCCGATCCGTAGCCGAAAGTTCATTAGTAATCTTTACATAAGCATTTCTAAAAAGATCGTTCTTAAATTCTGGTAGAGATTCTTCAAGAGTATTTTCATCAATTACGTCTTCCGAATTTTGCCAAAGATAATATCCCAAATCCTGAAAAGCATATGCATAACCTTTCGTCATTTGGGTTACTTTAGTTAAAATTTCATTATCAATTTTCTTATTTCCACGTTGAAAAGCTTTACTATAACGAAAACGTACATCAAATAAATTCAACGGACCCAAAGGAATTCTTCCACTTCTTAACAAAAAAGTCAGTACATCATTATTTTGAAGCTCAGATACATTTTTAGGCAATCCTGTCATCATAATATTAATAGGATACTTTTTCAAAACCATAATTTGATAAATTGAGGCTAAATTTATAACTTGCTCGGTTGCTTTAACTTCATCGATAGCAATTAATAAAGATTTTCCTGCCTTTTTTAGTTTTTTCAGCATTTCTTCTAAAAGAACTTGATAAGTAGAATGTGGATCCGACACCGTGATTCCAAGTTCAAATCCTAAAGCAGAAAACGTAACCCCCTCTATTTTATTTAAAGACTTGCGAAGTGAAGAATTAGCTTCTTGATATATGCTTTGAATCAACGTAGTCATTAAGTCATTTGTCATAGCCAAATAAACAACTATCCAACCATCATCTTCTTCAAAAGTTTTAGTTATATCTGCTAACAAAGAAGTTTTACCAACTCCGCGCATTCCATAAATAAGAGAAGTTTGATACGGGCCTACACCATTTTTTAAGGATTCAACTACCTCATTTACAATTTCTTGTCTACCCAAATAAATTTTTGGAATTTTACCAAAATTAGGATCAAAAGGATTTACTGTTTTTTCTACCATAATATTCACCTACTGTTTTTATTTCTATTTTATATCTCTTTATATCTTCGATCCAGTTTTATATCTCTTTATATCTTCAAAAAATTAAAAAAGAAGAATCCATTACAGATTCTCCTCATTCCTACTCAATTCGATTGTCACCAGAAATAGTGTTCATACGCAAAAAGCTGCCATCTTGTTGTCCAACGCTTCCATGCGTTTTCTTCTCTCCAAAAATTTGGTTCTCACCGGAAATCGTATGAAGGTTAGCTTCAGCAACTTGCGTATTCTTAACCAAGTTATCACCTGAAACAGTGGAAATACTCAATTCATATTCAATTCGACTATCGATCAATCTTGTATCGCCACTTGTTACGGAAATATCGCCACTAATTAATCGAAGGCGATTAAAAGCAACATCCCCTGAAGTAGCGCTTAAATCAAGGGATGCAATTCGCAAATTTTCCCCATCAACATCACCGCTACTTGATTCAAGCTCAAGCGAATTTATCTTCAATGATGATAATCTAACATCACTGCTGGCTAAATTTAGATTTACTTCTGTAAGTTCCGTTTCCTTTGGAACAGTGATGGTTACTTTCCCCCTGCTTGAATGTACATCTATTTTGAAGAAACTTTTCTCCCAATGAAAAATTTCCTTCTCTTTCAAATCAGGTTCTTTAATTCTCATTTCATCATGATCTACTTCAACAGTTGGTTTACGATATTTTGGCCCATGATAATGAATCTCAAATTTTTCACCAGCTTTAATTTCTAAATCAAAACTTTTAAAATTCACATTTAATAATTCAAACGGATCATTGCCGATAACTTCATCGATGGTTTGAGTATCTGGATTGCCACTGGTCCTCTTAGTAAAAAACATGATTTTACTCCTATTCTTTGTATAATGCGATTTTATAATTAAAAGATTATTAATTTTATATTTGATTTTACGCCGATTTATTTAATTTTCAATTATTTTTTACTAAGTGGTTATTATTCTTTCCAAAATAAAAAGGCCTACTTTCATAGATAGTACAACTTTATATATTTGTACTGTCTACTAAAGTAGGACTATATCAATTAATCGTCCTTTTTATCGCATTATATTTAATAAATACAAATCATTATAATTATTATCTACCTGAACCATCATATTTAACTTTTTTTGTTTTGATAATACTCCCCCATTAAATCATGAGACTGTTTTATCTCACGTTGTGGCATCTTCTTTTTAAAGCTATTTGAAAAATAACAATATTAAATTATAGAAGAAAAATGTAAAATATTTTTAAAGTTTTCTAAAGATATATAAACCATAAAAAACTTTTGGCTTTTTTTGCACATTTTATTATGACAACAAAAAGGAGAATATTTTTTATG
>NZ_BALY01000060.1 GCF_000615445.1 Lactobacillus hamsteri DSM 5661 = JCM 6256
TTCTTAATATCCTTTTATATATACTGATATTCATCATTATAAATGCACATATATTTATAGTGATAAATATTAAATAATAGCTGATACTACAGTGATTATGAGCATAATAAACATTCTAAGCTAAATAGTGAATTAGTTATCCGACGGGATAATTGATTCACTATTTTTATTCTCTTGTAGAATTTAAGTAGTAGTAAAACTATATGTCATCGGGGCTTTAGACGCTTGACGTCGCATAATAAACTGGCAGTTTTGCTTGAGTTTTCAGGAGTCTCTTCGAAGAATGTGGACACTTAGATGTCGAGTTTAGAAAATTAGATCTGATTTCTTAAGTAAATACGTTTTACTACTTGAGCTTAGGGGGTTATATTTATGCAAGTTACTTTTGGAATTGATGTAAGCAAGTCTACTTCTGCTGTTTGCGAACTAATTGGTGAAAGTAAAAATGAACTTACTATTACCAATGATCGTCCTGGTTTTATTCAATTACTTCATGAGCTGGCTGCTTTTTCTAAACATCCACAAATTATTTTTGAAGCTACCGGTGTTTATTCACGCAGACTGCAGGCTTTTTTGGAAGACTACGGTTATGAATATGTTGTCCTTAATCCGCTTAAAGCTAAAAAGGAAATAGACCTTGGATTGAGACACAACAAAACTGATAAAACTGATGCTTATCATTTAGCCCTGATTCAAAGGCTTCACCATCATCCAGTTAATCAGCTTCAATCTCAAACTTACAAACAGCTTAATTCTCTGAGCCGTTTTTATGACCAGCTGACAAGTGACTTGGTAATAGCTAAAAATCGACTTCACCAAGCTCTACAGTCAACCTTTCCCGAAATTGAAAACTTATTTTCTATTGCTAGAGGTAAGAATTATTGGCAAATAGTTGCTCGTTATCCTCATTGTGATTTAGTAAGAAAAGATGATAAAAAGCAGATCATTAATTGGCTATTGCAATTAAAAGGTATTGGCTTTAAGCATGCACAAAAGACTACAGAGAAATTAATCGAATTGGCCAATAAAGCCTATCCGGTTGTCTCATCCGACAGCGTAGAAGTCGAACAGGCACAATACTATGCCCAAAGGCTGCTCAGCTTAAGTGAACAAAGAGAAAAGATAATTGAGCGAATGATCAAGCTAGCCCAATCCCTGCCCAATCATGACTTGCAAAACCTAGAAAGCATTCCAGGTTTTGCACAGACTACTGCAGTCAGAGTTTTAGCAGAATTGGGAGATTTGCGTAGATTTAGTAATCCTAATAAAATCAATGCCTTTATTGGAATTGATCCAGGCAGATATCAGTCAGGCGAAACAGACTCTAATTTAAGCATTACAAAGCATGGCAATGCAGTGGCACGCAAATTGCTTTATCGGGCTATTGGTCAAATTGATAATGCGGCTAAGACTAATCCGTGTCATATAGCAGATTATTATGAAAGCAAAAAGCCATCCTCTCAAACCAAAGGATTTAAGAAGATAGCTATTGCTTCAATACATAAATTAATCAGAACCATTTATGCTCTGATTATCAATGATCAACCATATGATTACAACGTAGCCACACATAATCAAAAAGACTTTGGTCGTAATTAATTGATCAAGTACATTATAACGCTAAGCCCAAAAATCAGATATGGATCTGGGCTTATTTGTCGTGTCTAACTAAAAAAATAAATCGACACTAAAAGATGCTTAAGTTGAAATTAAAATAAAAAATGAAGCCAAGCTTCTTATTATGCTTGACTTTACGTAGAAAAAGCCATTAATTATTTAATTAATGGCCGTATATTTTATAATGAATCTTGAATTTTCTCCCAAGTTTTATCGAAATCTTGGAAGAAATTATAGTTTCGATTATAAGTTCGAATGTCATCTTTCATGTCCACTACAGGAGTTTCATCTAAATTTGAACGATTATATAATTCTTTTTCAGGAATTACACCAATCACTGTTTCATCTCCTTTAATTGAAGCTAACATATCATTTGAAGATGAAGTATTACGTTTAATCATATTAGCAACGAAAAATAGTTTTGCTGTTACATATGATTCACCAGTACTAAATTCAATTGCTTCTTTACGTAAATCATTAATTCTATCTTCTAAATTATATTTAGCATCGAATCCATGCTTACTTGGTGTAATAGGACTGATGATATCGTGACTAACAATAATGGCATTTTTAGTAGCAGTAGAAAAGTCTGGATGCAATCAATAATAATATAGTCATATTGACTTATGTTTAACTTATCGAAATTATTATTGAGCCACATGTATAAGCGCATGTTTTTATTAGTCATGTTTTCAATGTTAGTTTCAATATCATCTAGATGCATGTTACCAGCAATCAAGTCGATATTCTTTTTAACATGATTAATTGTTACATCATCCTTTTGAAGAAAGATATTTGCTACAGTTCCAATTTTATCGTCACCATATACTTCGTATGTTTGACTTAAATTACATTGATGGTCAAGATCGATGAAGAGAATTTTGTTACCTTGTTTTGCTAACCATTCACCAAAATTATAAGCCAAAGTTGTTTTTCCAACGCCACCTTTTATAGCAGCAAAAGAAACTATTTTCATATTTGATCTCCTTTGAATCTTACTTTTAACTAAATGATAGCACAGCTTTATCTACATTTATACAAATAAATCTATTTATAAAAGATATGAATTTATATAAATGTAAGTATACATATAATTATAGTTATAATACTTAATCTTAAAAAACGCTGGTGTTATAGTGTTTTTAGTTATACTTATATAAAATATTATATTAAATAAGTA
>NZ_BALY01000059.1 GCF_000615445.1 Lactobacillus hamsteri DSM 5661 = JCM 6256
AAAAAATATATGCTAAATTTATACTTATGATTATTGATAATATAATATATATGGTTACATATATTTATGTTTGTGTGTATAATGTAAACATATATAAATATTAATGGAGGATATTAATATGGCTTTTAATGGACCAAAAAAGAATGCTTTTGAAAATGGTAGAGAAACCCATGAGAAAATGACTGAGGCGTTAAATAATAAGCCTGAAGTTGATAATACATCTGTTCAACCTGCTCTCACCTCATCTATGCCTACGAAAACACCTATTCAAAAAGAAAAAGTAAAGCCATTTACCTTTACTTTAAAACCTAGCAATAGAAAAGCTCTTAATCGAATTGCTAAGCGACATGGTTTTAATTCAACAAGTGCATTCCTGGATGAATGGATTGAACAAAATAAGAATAATTAGGGTACATGATGTATTAAATTAAACGTCTCTTTTTGAGGCGTTTTTATTTTTTCATTTGTTTGATTCGCAAAATCTATTTTTTCAGATCTCTAAGGTCTAGATTGCAAAAGAAGCATTTTTTTGATGATATTTAAATCCATTTTAAATAAACCCTTTAAATAAACCCTTTAATTCCTTTTAGCAAGTGCGTGAAACTAAGAGTCACAAGTATTATAGCTCTTAAAAAACGACGTCTTGTGGAGAAAATAAGTATTATAAACGACGTAGAATCCTTGATATATCGAGATTCTTTTAAAGAATGAATAAAAATTAATAAGAGTGACGTTATATGGAGTCTGATTTTAGTGAAAATGAGCTACGAATCCTTATATATAAAGGTTTTAGGCTTTTTTTAATAAGGGTGACATTTCGTGGAAAACTTAAACGACGCTACATGGATAAAAGGGTGACGTCATATGGAGTCTGATTTTAGTGGAAAAATAATAAGGGTGACGAAGCGTGGAGAGTACTTATCCACAGGCATTTGAGAGCTTTTTCAGGTAAAAAGGTGACGTCACATGGAGTAAGTGTAAATATTATAAAAAAACAGAATAATAAATAATAAGGGTGACATCATATGGACACTATATATAGTATTCATATGTAATAAAAGTACATATATCACACAATATATTTATTTTGAGTGCTTTATATTTATATATGATCATGTAAATAGTCTTTTAAATAAGGGTGACGTCTTATGGACTTAAAATGGGTACAATTAAAGTTCTTAAAATACTGGTGTATAAAGTTTTTTAGTTATTTTATATAAAATCTCCATACCACGTCGTTTTTATATAATGTGTTTTGAATAGAATAAGAACGACGTTATGTGGAGAGGTAATAATTAACATTTTTCTAATACCACAATATATTGGAAATCAAAAATTTAAAACTTTGATATAAAAGCGCTTGATAAATATCGAATACAATATGTTGTGCCATAATATGGATTTAGCAATAAGGGTGACGTCTTGTGGAGTTTAATAAAAACGACGTCCTATGGAGACAATAAGGGTGACGCTTCATGGAGATAATATTTTTTTATTACGTTAAAAACGACGTAATATGGAGCTGAAAAGATAATAAGGGTGACGTCATATGGAACGAATTTTAATAAGGGTGACGTGGTATGGATCGAATTTGATAAAAATACTTGTTATTGCTTTTTAATTGCTTTATATTTAGCTTAAATCAAATGAACGACGTTAATATTCCTGAAAGTCGCTAATTGGGGTGAGCGTATGGCAGTAAGAAAAAGACCTGTACAAAAGATAATTAAAATTGATAATCGATTTAATGATGACCCTATTTTTGAACCGATTGATAGTTTGCCAGAAATTAATAGTAATATTTTCTGGTTAATTGCTGCACAGGTTAAGGATCAAGGCGGTAATCGTATTACTTTATCACCAGATCAAATTAAACGAGAAGTTGGCTATAATAGTCATATTTCTAATAAGCAAATTGCTAAAAATGTTGATGAAACTTTTTCTAGGTTACTTACTATTCAGCTTTCCAAAGAAGAAAAAGATGAAAAAACAGGACATATAAATAAAATCCGGGAAAATATCTTTAAAAGATCAGTTGTGGATACTGATACTCTTGAAACAAGTGTAGAAGTTAGCGACAGTTTTCTTTATCTTTTTAATCATTTAGAGCACTGGACAAGGTTCTCAATCACCCAATATGTACGATTACATTCTAACTATTCTCGTAAACTATTTCGTTTGTTGAAGCAGTGGAGAACAGTTGGCCGTAAGGAATATAAAATCGACGACTTCAGAAAAAGATTGCAGATTCCTAAATCATATCGCCCAACAGATATAGATCGAAGAGTCTTAACTTTGTGTACTGAAGAATTATGTGCTAATTTCCAGAATTTTAAGATTACCAAAAATTACCGTAAAGGTGTACGTGGTCGGAAGCTCGATTCCTATATTTTCACATGGGTGCCAGAAAAGAACAATCAACAAGACGTCTATTACGATAGTAGCATTGAAGACACAAATTCTGTGTATTATATCAAGTCTAACCCATATATGACGGATAAGCAGAAATTTAGGGCCTTAGACAGGTTCTATGGCTTTACCCTAGGTACAACCGCTAAAGAGTATAAAGATGGTCATATTCACTCTTATTTCTTGCCAAACAAGCTTCATAAGCGTCAAAAACGTACGGCCTTCCATAGATCAGATTTAAAGTCACTTACGCAATATAAACATGCACAATTTGCTCAGTTACTACATGTATATCAAGAAGTAAGTAAAAAAGGCTTTTTAACTCCTGAAGATAAAGAAGATATGCAGCTTCTTAAAATGGGGTACGAGAAGTCAGAAAAAGATAGAGAAAAAGATCAAAAGGCTGAAAGAGAACGACTTAAAAATCTTGAAAATAATGCGAAAGATTTGCAAGCTAGAAGAGATAGTGGACAGTATTCAATTGATTTTTCACATGCAGGTCAAGATTTGGGCGACAGTTTATCGCTATTTGATATAGATAATTATTCTTAATAAAATTAAAAAGGCTATAGGTCATAAGTATTGAGCTATAGCCTTTTTTCTAACTAATTATTATATTAGAAATAAT
>NZ_BALY01000058.1 GCF_000615445.1 Lactobacillus hamsteri DSM 5661 = JCM 6256
CTACTACGCTCAAAACTAAATATAATCTTCACAAAAACCGTCATCTTCGACTGCTTCGCTTTGGTCAAGTTATCGACTGATTAGTACTGGTCCGCTCCATTCCTCACGGAACTTCCACTCCCAGCCTATCTACCTCATCGTCTCTGAGGTGTCTTACTGCTTACGCAAAGGAAATCTCATCTTGAGGGGGGCTTCGCACTTAGATGCTTTCAGCGCTTATCCCTTCCGCACATAGCTACCCAGCGATGCCTTTGGCAAGACAACTGGTACACCAGCGGTGCGTCCATCCCGGTCCTCTCGTACTAAGGACAGCTCCTCTCAAATTTCCTACGCCCACGACGGATAGGGACCGAACTGTCTCACGACGTTCTGAACCCAGCTCGCGTGCCGCTTTAATGGGCGAACAGCCCAACCCTTGGGACCGACTTCAGCCCCAGGATGCGACGAGCCGACATCGAGGTGCCAAACCTCCGTCGATGTGAACTCTTGGGGGAGATAAGCCTGTTATCCCCAGGGTAGCTTTTATCCGTTGAGTGATGGCCCTTCCATGCGGTACCACCAGATCACTAAGCCCGACTTTCGTCCCTGCTCGAGATGTATCTCTCGCAGTCAAGCTCCCTTATACCTTTACACTCTGCGAATGATTTCCAACCATTCTGAGGGAACCTTTGGGCGCCTCCGTTACACTTTAGGAGGCGACCGCCCCAGTCAAACTGCCCACCTGACACTGTCCCTGATCCGGCTTACGGACCTAGGTTAGAGCATCCATCAAACAAGGGTAGTATCCCAACATTGCCTCCAATAAGACTAGCGTCCTATCTTCTCAGGCTCCTACCTATCCTGTACATGTTTAACAGATACTCAATATCAAGCTACAGTGAAGCTCCATGGGGTCTTTCCGTCCTGTCGCGGGTAACCCGCATCTTCACGGGTATTATAATTTCACCGAGTCTCTCGTTGAGACAGTGCCCAAATCATTACACCTTTCGTGCAGGTCGGAACTTACCCGACAAGGAATTTCGCTACCTTAGGACCGTTATAGTTACGGCCGCCGTTTACTGGGGCTTCAATTCATACCTTCGCCGAAGCTAAGTACTCCTCTTAACCTTCCAGCACCGGGCAGGTGTCAGCACCTATACGTCGTCTTACGACTTTGCAGATACCTGTGTTTTTGATAAACAGTTGTTTGGGCCTATTCACTGCGGCTGATCTTGCGACCAGCACCCCTTCTCCCGAAGTTACGGGGTCATTTTGCCGAGTTCCTTAACGAGAGTTCTCTCGCTCACCTTAGTGTTCTCCACTTGACTACCTGTGTCGGTTTGCGGTACGGGTACGTTCTCTCTGGCTAGAAGCTTTTCTTGGCAGTGTGACATCAGCACCTTCGCTACTTTACTTCGCTACTCATCACGCCTTGTTCTTTAGGTAGAAGCATTTGACTCTTACCAAAACTTGACGCTTGAACATGGATCCAACACCATGCGTGCTTAGCCTCCTGCGTCCCTCCTTCGCTCATAACGATTAAACGCAGTACAGGAATCTCTACCTGTTGTCCATCGACTACGCCTCTCGGCCTTGCCTTAGGTCCCGACTTACCCTGGGCGGACGAGCCTGCCCCAGGAAACCTTAGTCTTCCGGCGGATAGGATTCTCACCTATCTTTCGCTACTCATACCGGCATTCTCACTTCTAAGCGCTCCAACTATCCTCTCGATTAGCCTTCGCCGCACTTAGAACGCTCTCCTACCACGCATGTAAAACATGCATCCACAGTTTCGGTACTATGCTTAGCCCCGGTAAATTTTCGGCGCAGCGCCACTCGACTAGTGAGCTATTACGCACTCTTTAAATGATGGCTGCTTCTAAGCCAACGTCCTAGTTGTCTACGCAACTCCACATCCTTTTCCACTTAGCATAGATTTGGGGACCTTAACTGGTGATCTGGGCTGTTTCCCTTTCGACTACGGATCTTATCACTCGCAGTCTGACTCCCGTGTATAGATATATGGAATTCGTAGTTTATCTGGACTCAGTAACCCCTGACGGGCCCCTTGTCCAAACAGAGCTCTACCTCCATTATCCTCTCCACGAGGCTAGCCCTAAAGCTATTTCGGAGAGAACCAGCTATCTCCAAGTTCGTTTGGAATTTCACCGCTACCCACAACTCATCCCCGCAATTTTTAACTTACGTGGGTTCGGTCCTCCAGCGCGTTTTACCGCGCCTTCAACCTGGTCATGGGTAGGTCACTTGGTTTCGGGTCTACATCAAACAACTTTTCGCCCTATTCAGACTCGCTTTCGCTGCGGCTCCGTCTTTTCTGACTTAACCTCGCTATTTAACGTAACTCGCCGGTTCATTCTACAAAAGGCACGCCATTACACATTAATGTGCTTTGACTACTTGTAGGCACACGGTTTCAGGTTCTCTTTCACTCCCCTTCCGGGGTTCTTTTCACCTTTCCCTCACGGTACTGGTTCACTATCGGTCACTAGCTAGTATTTAGCCTTGCGAGATGGTCCTCGCGGATTCAACCGGAATTTCTCGTGTTCCGGCCTACTCAGGAGTCTGCTAGGCGCGCTTGCAATTTCGCTTACGGGGCTCTCACCCTCTTTGGCCTACCTTCCCAGATAGTTCTGCTATCGCTTGCGCTGCCACATTGCAGTCCTACAACCCCACTCAATAAATTGAATGGTTTAGGCTCTTTCCGTTTCGCTCGCCGCTACTAAGGAAATCGATTTTTCTTTCTCTTCCTGCAGCTACTTAGATGTTTCAGTTCACTGCGTGTTCCTTTAAGCACCTTAACAGTGCTTAATGATGCATCGCTGCACCGGGTTCCCCCATTCGGACATCTCCGGATCATAGTTTACTTACAACTCCCCGAAGCTTTTCGTAGTTCGTCACGTCCTTCATCGGCTTCTAGTGCTAGGCATTCACCGTGCGCCCTTTTCTACTTGACCTTACTCAAGAATCTCTCTTCTCGGTCGCTCTACAATCTGTTCAATGATTGTCTCGGTTTTTGCTTGGATTATATTCAGTTTTCAATGTACTAACC
>NZ_BALY01000057.1 GCF_000615445.1 Lactobacillus hamsteri DSM 5661 = JCM 6256
TTAAAGAAAAAACCGGATTCATCACAGGGATTGAAATCCCGTGTTTTCTCCGGTAAATAATCAATAAAAGTAAGAAGCTCTTGATTGGCGTGCTCAGGATAAGAAAAAAGGTGAAAACGAGCGTGCTTATTTTCATCAATTCCTAGATGTCCAATCAATAACTCTTTTTCATCCAAGTAAATTTGACCAAATAGCTGCATCATCTTCACCTCTATTATTTATATTTATCTATTATTTTGTATCTGGTTTTATCATTTCATAAACATAAGAGATTTCACCTTTACGGTAAACTCCATGTAAAGTACCTACGCACTTAAAGCCCATTTTATCAATTAAATGCTGCATAGCCTTATTATCTTCGTGCGTATCAATTCTAATTGAATCGATCTCCGGATTTTCACGAACTTGATTAATTACTTCAGTAAAAAGCTTTGTAGCATAACCATGCCCCGCATGATTTGAATGAATTGCCACGCGATGAATGACAATGTACTTTTCTGTATCAAGCAACCATTCACCATCTAATTGATCATAAGAATGATCGGGCGCAGGAACAAGTGAAATAGCCCCAACAGTTTGATTATCTTGTGAAACAGCTAAATATGCCCAACCATTTTCAACATCTTCTTTAATTTGATCAAGTGAAGGATAATCGCCTTGCCATTGGTCAACTCCTCTTTCTGCCAGTTGGTTTGCGCCATCCTTTAAAATGTCAATAATTTGATCGAAATCAGCCATAGTAGCTTGCTTTAATTGCATATTATTCTCCACCTTTCTCTATTCAACAACGTTTTATATTTTACAAAAAAAGCACTTCTCTTGTAAAAGATAAGTGCTTAATTTTATAAAATATTTTCTTCTAGGGCCATAAAAATAGTCACAATTAATAAATCTGCACAGCCGCCTAAACTGTAATTATGCCGTTTGAAGACCTGATTTTCTTGATTTAAAAAATCCATGCCAGCATCCGTTTTACTGCCACCAATTTTTAGAAAGTGAACCGCAACTTGATGCAGCCAAGATAAATCTTGCATCCCGCCGGACCTTTTAATAAAAGTTGAATCTTGGGTAACCGTAGCGAGCATCATCAGCGTATCTAAGAGGCGTTGATTAATAGTGCCTGTAGTTTTACGCAAATACGGTAAAGCAAGCTTCTCAATGACAATATAGCCATTTTCAGCAATCTCACGTACTCCGCCTTCACCATATTTCCAAAATTGACTTTCACCAGCAGTTAGCTTTTCATCTGGTTTTTTCTTAAAATCATGTTCCATTAAGCCAGCACACATCTGACGAATTACATCAAAAGGATTTTGATCATTTTGTTTAGCATAGCTTTGCGCACAAACAAAAATCCCTAGTGAAAAAATAGCCCCTTTATGAGTATTCACACCATTAGTTGCCTGAAACATAACTTTTTCGGCAATCTTGCCAGCCTCTCGAAGCTGCAAAAACATCTTCGTTAGATCTGTTCCTGTAAAGTTTGTGCCAATTTCCTCAGCCTGTGCTAAGTATGGCCGCATTGTCACGCTGCTATTTATAAAAGTAAAAACATCCATGTCATGATGCGAGCCATTATCTACAGGGTCAACCAAGCCAGGCTTGGGCTGAGTAACAACTTCATAAAGAAGTGCTTCGAGTGCATGATCTACAATTTCTGACATTTTTCACCTAAAAAATTTTATTTTCTAATTTTCACGTTTGTGTTCTTGAACAGTATGGTAAACATAAGCAATAACACCAAAGGCAACAGGACCAATTGCTGTCCAGAATGAAGTTTGGTAGTCGCCTCTAAATAATGGTTCGATACAAGTGAAGACAATACCAATAGCAACTACAAGCCAAACGACAATAGTTGTAATCCATACTTTGCTCTTACCTTCAATAAAGACAAATGGTCGGTCCAAATCTTTCTTTTGTTTAAAGAAAGGATAAGCTGCAATCAAGAACAAATATGGAGCTGATGAAGAAACATTCATCATATCCATTAAAATTGTGTAGAATTTACCAGCTGCGTTACCACCAAAGGAAATGAACAAAATAATTACAGACACGATAAATGCTTGGAGCCACATTGAGCGTTCAGGCATGTTGTGTTTGTTCAATTTGACTAATTTCTTTGGTAAAAGCCGTTCATTACAACCTTCAATAAATGATTTGATTGGTGAGTAAACCATCAAGAATGCGGCAGAAATACCTGACAAAACATCTGCCCAACCGGCACAATGTGAGAAGATTGATCCTAAAGCGATTGAAGCACTTTGAGACAATCCTAGGCTATGACCAGTCACAATACCTAAATTATTGATCAAAATGTATTCAACATTAGCTAAATCAACATTTTTACCACCTAATTGTGCCTTCCAGTTTACAGCAACCCCACACATTAAAATGTTGAAGACGTAAAGGAAAGTCATAACAATCATGGCAATTATCAATGCTCTAGGATAAGTCTTTTCAGGTTTATCAACTGAGTCGATAACACCTGAAGTTGTTTCCAAACCACCATAAGCAAATAATGCATAAACGATGAATGAAACAACAGCGATTGGTGATTGGAAAGCTGGATTTGGAGAATGAACCAAATTATGAGCAGTAATTGGCTGTGCTAATTGTCCTTTATTCAAAATGAATACCAATAAAGAAACTACAGTAAAGCCAATTGCAATTGCTAAAGTAAAGAAACCACCAATATTAGAAACTGTCTTAATCTTGTCAATACCTCTTGCTGCACAAAAAGTTACGATAACTAAAAAGACAACTTCTAAAATACCTAGCAATTGGGTGGAGCTCAAGTTAAGCAAATGCCAACCTTGAGTCGTATCATGACCCCAAATAGCAGTTGAAACTGAAACTAAAAAGAATTGGGTTGAAGATACAAGCCAAATAACCCAAGCTGCAAGCCAAATGAAAGTACCAACAAAGGCTACTTTTTCATTAGTCGAGCCTTCAAGCCATGAATAAATACCACCTTTAATTCCCTTGAAAGTGGCACCATATTCCGCGAAAATCAAAGCTGACGGCAAGAAGAACAATACAGCAGTGATGATGTACCAAATAATACTTGCATATCCCATCTGATAAAATGCTGAGATGGAATTGCTAAAGCCAAAAATGGCTGAAAAAATCATTAAGACTAAACTACCTAGTTTAATCTTGACCGAATTACCGGTATTATCAGATTCCATAAAAACTAAAACTCTCTTTCTTTTATAACACAAACATGTATTATTATGCACTTTTTATAAGCAGAACACAAA
>NZ_BALY01000056.1 GCF_000615445.1 Lactobacillus hamsteri DSM 5661 = JCM 6256
ATATCTCTATCACAGCATCAAGCATGATTCAGAAGAAAAGACAATCACTGAAAATATCAAGTATGTTGACGAAGCAACCGGACAAGAAATTCATTATCCATATTCTTCTGAAACATTAACCTTCACTAGAGATACTCAGACTGACGAAGTTACAGGTACTAAGCAGGCCTCAAATTGGTCATTAGCTGAGTTCAAGCCTGTTGAAAATCCTAGAATCCCTGGCTACACAATTGATCCTGATAAGATTACTCAAAAGCTTAATGGCAACAACTCTGCTTTAGCCAAAACAGATGCTAAAGAAATCGGTCGTATCAGTTTTGCAGGTTTATCTCAAGAACAATTAACTGCTTTGCCTAAGGGTTCAAATATTGACTTTGTTGTTCCATACGTAAAGAACGTAACTCCACCTGCTCCTACTCCAGAACCATCTAATCCAACTGAGCCAACCACTCCATCTCAACCTACACAAGCTAGTCAGCCAACTTCTCCAGCTAAACCAAAAACTCCTAAGACTCCTAAGACTCCTAAGACACCACATCACAAGACTCATACTCCTAAGAAACGTACAACTTCCACGTTTGACCCACGCAGTCAACATGAAAATCATAAGAAGACAACTAATACTGTTCCTTCTAAAAGACAAAACATTACAGTTTCAACCAAGAGTCAAAATATTTCTACTTCTAAGTCTCAAACTATGAAGAACAACGTTAAGAATACTAATTCTCACGCTTCAACTCTTCCAGAAACTGGCGAAAAGCAAAATAAAGTTTCAACCTTCGGTCTTGGAATCTTAGCTCTTTCAGCTTTACTCGGCTTAGCTGAATACAGAAAACGTAGAGATCATTAATACGTTTTAATATAAAAATGGCCATTAGCAAATTTCGCTAATGGTTATTTTTATGCCATAAGCAAAACTTTACATAAAAAATAAAATGGTAAATAATGCTGAACAAAAAATACCCAGAGCAACACCGCTCTGAGTATTTCAATTTATAAATACAATTAATCTAAGTTTACGCCATCCAAAACTTCTTGCATCTTGTCAGCTGAGTTAAGCATCTTCTTCTTTTCATCATCAGAAAGCTTAGTTTCGATAACATCGCTGATACCTGTTCCGTCAATAACTGCTGGCGTACCAAGGTAAAGATCATGCTTAATGCCATATTCACCATTAATTGGAGCTGAAAGTGGCAATACGATTGAACGATTTTCCAAAATAGCTGCAACGATTTGAGTAAGCATCATTGCTACGCCATAGAAAGTTGCTCCCTTGTTAGCAATAATCTTGCCACCCTTCTTGCGGATTTCGGTTTGAATTTCATCAAGAGTTGCATCATCAAGTTCTGAGTATTCGCTAAGAGCCTTACCTGCTGCTGTTGATTCTGCGAAGTTTTCAAATGAAGTATCACCGTGTTCACCAAGAACCATTGAATTAATTGCGGAAACTGGCAAATCAAGCTTCTTAGCAAGGGCAACCTTAAGTCTCATTGAATCAAGTGAAGTACCTGTACCGATAACCTTGTTCTTAGGGAATCCTGATAACTTTTGAGTTAAAGTAGTAAGAATATCAACTGGGTTTGCAGAAACAACGAAGATACCATGGAATCCTGAATCAACAATTGGTTTTACGATACTCTTTAGAATTTTTACATTCTTGGCTACAAGATCTAGACGAGTTTCACCTGGCTTACGAGGAACTCCGGCAGTAATTACAGCTACATTTGCATCCTTAGCTTCTGAGTAATCACCTGCGTGGACATAAGTTTCACCCATAAATGGAGTAATATCTTCGAGGTCCATCGCATCACCGATTGGACGTTCCTTAACAACATCGCAGATAACTAATTCATCAACTCTCGTGTTTTGCAATAAGTCGTTGGCAAAAGTTGAGCCAACACTACCGTCACCGACAAGAAATACTTTTTTACTCATGGCACATGCCTCCTATATAACATTAATCATCACGTCTATTATATATGAAACCGCATTCATTTAAAATGGTTTATCACATAATAATAAAATTAATTATTTGTGTATAGAAAAAACACCACACAATCGTGTGATGTTTATATCGATTATCTATTCTTCTTGTTCAATTTCAAACCAATTGCACCTAATGCAAAAGTAGCAAAACCAATTAAGCTAGCCATCCATCCTGCATTAGCACCTGTCTTAGGTAATTCATTGTTTGAATTTGTAGAAACTACCTTTGTGGCAATATTTACTACATTGTTATTGTTTGTCTTGGTTTTACCAGAAACAACAACGTTATCTTTAGGGAAGTCAACAGTCTTAGCACCAACAGTAGTTACAGTTCTGACAGTATCAGCCTTATCTCTTACAGTGCGAGTGTAAGATTCTTTCTTACTTTCGGACTTTTGGCCATCTTTGAAGTCTTGTCCATGACTGTGAGCAAATGAGTAAGTAAATGTTGCTTCTTTTTCTGGAACAAAGTCATCTGGAACGTTTGGCGGAGTGTTTGGATCTGATGGTTGATTTGGAGTTTCTGGTGTTGGTGGAACTTCTTCTTCGTGTGAAGGAGTTCGTGGGGCATTGCCAGGCTTGTCTTTACCCGGTTTGCTTGGTTTATCTTCGCTTGGTTTGCCAGGCTTGTCTTTATCCGGTTTGCTTGGCTTATCTTCGCTTGGCTTGCCAGGCTTGTCTTTACCCGGTTTGCTTGGCTTATCTTCGCTTGGTTTGCCAGGCTTGTCTTTACCTGGCTTACTTGGATGGTATTCACTTGGAAATTCCCATCTAGGAATATATGGGAATCTATTATGCTTAGGATTACTGATCAAGTCCCAACGGTGTGTTTCTGCACCAATGATTACTTCATTACCAACGATATTTCCGTCAATATTAGCGCCTTGAACATTAATAGTAGCCTTAGGTGCTAAAACACTTCCTAATAAAACTCTACTAGTTGTTAATGATGTCAAGTCAGTACCGAAATTCCATAAAACATGATTTTCGTGTTTATGTGGATTACCTGCTGCTTCTTCAGTAGTTCCATCCGTATATTCTAATTTTACTTGAGCATTTAAAGAATAAGACTTATTCCCCTTAGGTTGAATCACATTGATAATAACAGTTGGAGCATCTTTTTCAACGCTTAAACCTTTAACCTGTACCAAATTATTTAACTTGCTTGCGTCAACATTGATAAAAACATTGTTATCATCATCAGGTTGAGCCTTTGAAACATCAATAATTTGACTATTATTATCAACATATCTAAAAGCAGAGCCTTTAGAATCAGCATGCTTACTCCATGCTTCAGATTTCAAGCTTAACTTATCAAGTTCTCCCTGAATATCAATATAAGGCTTATCGCCCTCTTCAATTACTATATCTCTATTATCTCTTTTGTCTAAAGTTGCAGTATTTACTCCATCAGATATAATTATATGTCCTGCATCGTTGCCCTTTTCGATCTTATAATTTGAGCCCAGAACTACATGATTGCCATACTCACCTGTGAAAGCACCGCCGTTCAAATTAAGGCGTCCATCCTTAGAGGTGATTTTACCAACATAGTCAACATCATTCTTTGTATTATTCTTATGTGGATCACTTTGATTATTTGTACCAAAATTAGGATTATCATTAAGTTCTTCAGTAGCCACATTTCCTGCCATATGACTGCCTGTTAAATCGACTTTATGTGAAAAAATATGAAAACCAGAAGCTATTCCCAAGTCATTGCTTCTATTAAGTTCCTTGGACTTTTCACCAATAACTTCATCATTATGAATAGAAGAATTATTTTCTAATTCATCTACAATACCTTTTCTTCTATTTATTAAGTTTTGAAGATCTTCAGTTGCTTGTTCAGAATGTTCTTCATCTTGTTGTCTAAGAATTTCCGAACCTTTTTCTTGTCTTTGAGTATCAGTACGTTCACTACTTGTTGCCTGTGAAGCTTGGCCATTTGTAGCAGGAGCAGCCTGAGACTGTCCAGCTTGTTCAGCAGCTTGAACGCTAGTTAAATTCATCGATGACAATGTGCTTAAGCAAGTAAATGTCACAATTGTTGCAATACCGACTTTTTTAATTTCTCTACCTTTAATACTCATAGTTCTTATATCACCTTACAAATTTTAAATCTTAGTTTTAATTATTAAAATTTAT
>NZ_BALY01000055.1 GCF_000615445.1 Lactobacillus hamsteri DSM 5661 = JCM 6256
CATGTATGAGTAAATATATATAAAGAAATTTTATTTTTAAATTTGAATAAACTCATAAATACGTTTTAAACCTAATTAATTTTTTAGTGTTAATGTTTTAAGCTTTATATATATTAAAGAGCCTCTTTTCATAAATTTATATATCGTCTTTAGATAAAACAGGAATTTTAATCAAACATGTTTAAAGCCCTTTTTAGAAAAATTATCCTTTAATATATGTAAATAATTACAATTTATTAAATACCAAAATCTGCGATTAATTTGTAGTTGTTTATAGTTTTAATAAAGCAACTTAAAATATATTTGCTGAATAATTTTTTATTAGCAAAATCTATATGTATGTAATTTTGAAATGTTAATTATAATAAATCCGTTTTTTAACATAATAATGTATTTTGTTAAGTTATGCTTTTAGCTATTTCAATTAGTAATTAATTGCTAACTAAGTTCTTAAAAGCCATAGAATTGCAATCTCAGCATAAAATAAAAAGATGCCATAGATTCTAAATCTAATGACATCTTTTATATATTAATTCTTATTAGAAGAACAACTTACTCATAATAATCATAAAGACTAACAAGCAAATTGAACTAATTACTGCTGCACCAAAGACAGCTCCACCACGTTTAAAGATAACTTTAAAGTTTACAGAAACACCTAAAGCAGCCATTGCCATACCTAAAAATACGTATGCTGCTTGTACTAACGCGTCTAAGAAACTTGCAGAAAATGGTAAAAATGTACCTAAAATACTTGTTAAAATAAATCCACCTAAGAACCAAGGAATTGGTAATTTACCAGGCTTCTTAGTATGTTCTTCTGCACTTTCTTTTACTAAACGGTGTTGATACCAATAACCAACGATCAAAGCCACGGGAGCTAAAAGCAAAACTCTTGAAAGCTTCATAATTAAAGCATTATCCAAGCTCGCTTCACCAAAAGCACCACCAGCTGCAACCGCATGAGCAATTTCATGGAGTGATCCACCAGCTACAATACCAAATTGTGAATTAGAAAGACCTAATACAGGTTTAAGTGCAATTTCCAATAAAGTAAATACTGTTCCCATTACACAAACAACTGCGACAGCAAGAACTTCATTTTCTCTTTTTCTTTCTTCATCATTAGTTTCAATTTGAGGAGAAACACCCATCACGGCGGCTGCTCCACAAATTCCACATCCACAGGCTGATAAAATTGCTAATTCATCTTCAGCACCAAATTTCTTACTTAACCAATAAGTAAGAAAAATAGTTCCTGTAACAGCAATTGCTGCAACCAAAATTGTTTTAATTCCCGCATCAGCAAGCTTTTGAAGATTAAGACGGAAACCTAATAAAATGATTCCTAAACGCAAGAATTTATTTGAAATAAATCCCATACCACCCTTAGCTTCTGCTCTTAAACTTGATGGTGTCAATTGCATTGCAATACCTAATAAAAGTGCAATAACTAATGCTCCAATCAAGTTTACGTATGGCAATTTAGCCAATAAAATTCCGGCTACCGCACAAATTAGCGTCATGATTGCAGCTAGCCAGAATGACTTAGTTTTTATTATTTTCAACAGATACCTCCATATTTATATAATCACTTAAAGACCGAACATGACTTTCTTATGATAACATAATACATTTGCCTCGATTTCATTATTAATAATTATTTTTTACTTTCGATCAAATGTTCGCTATAATATGTACTATACAAACTTCAGGAGATGAATAAGATGGATGCAAAGCAATATTCCAAGTTGATTGATAAAGAACTCCAAGATATGCCTATATATGTTTTTTATTACTCTCAACAACCTAATCTTGCCATAACTACTATCTATCAATACTTAACTGAATTTCGTCGCTTCTTTAATTGGCTTCGTGAAGCACCTGCTGATATTGAGCATCCAGAAAAAGGAGCGATCAGTAATGCCAAAGCGAATAAAGACATTGAACTCTCTACGCTTGAACACTTGCAATCTGCTCAAGTTCAAAGCTTTTTGAAGGAACTAAGTTTTAGAGAAAACAAACAATCTACTCGTGATAGTAAAAAAACCATCAATCGAACAATCAACGCTTTACGCTCCCTATTTCATTATTTAACGGTTACTGCCGATTTAAATGATGGTGAGCCGTACTTTTATCGAAATGTAATGTTAAAAGTGCCTCTTGTTAAAGGAAGTAAAGAATCAATTTCTTATCGTAATGCTAAATTTGCTCCAATGCTTTATACAGGAAAAAAGAAACACGAGTGGCTTGCCTTCCTTTCTAATCAGTATGAAGACACATTAAGCAATCGTGCACGTTCTTCCTTCCTATTTAATAAAGAAAGAGATATTGCAATTATTGCACTTCTTTTAGGTTCTGGAATTCGTGTGTCTGAATTAGTCAGATTAAATATGAAAGACTTAAATAAACGTGAGCGAAGTATTTTAGTTATTCGAAAAGGCAATAAAAAAGATGCTCCATTAATTGCTGATTGGGCAATGCCTTATATTGATGATTATTTAACAATCCGTGAGCAACGTTATCAACCAGAAAAAAATGAGCAAGCCTTATTTTTAACAAAATATGCAGGAAAAGCCAAAAGAATCGCTTCAAATACTGTTGAAAGATTCGTAGGTAAATACTCTGAAGCCTTCCCCGATGGCAATCGCACTACTCCACATAAGCTACGGCACTCTTTAGGTACTGAACTTTACGATGAAAGTAAAGACGTAATGGTAGTTGCTACCCAATTAGGCCATACTGGAATTTCTGCAACTGATCAATATATTCAACAAACAGCTGTCGAAAAACAAAGAAAACAACTTAATAAAACTAACTAATATTTATTGAAAATAACTTTGAAAAAAGGCCATTGTACTATACAAATATTTACTTTTGTATGTTACAATGAGTAACGAAATGTTTGTGAATCGCTCCTCTTCTGATCAGTATATCTGTCGGATATCAGCTTGGTTACAAAACTCATTGAAATCATAGTATTAATTTTCATAATATTTATTGAGAATAGTATTTTTCTGAGAGTATTGAGTAAATCTTAATAGGCTAGTTAATGAATTTCTTAAATAAATCATTTCGATCTTAATTTTCATTATACTTTTGGCAAGCAGTATATCCGATTGAAACTGGTGAACGTGGAAAAAGAGTTGCGATAATAATATGAATTATTTAATATATGGTTAAATCAGACTTAAAAATTTGCTATTACATACAAAAAAGAATCAGGATCATCTTGAAATCCTGATTCTTTTTTATTGTATTATTATATATTTTTTACCAGCTTGCCTTTTTAACACCTGGTAATTGTCCCTTATGAGCTAGTTCACGCATACATTCTCTACACAAACCAAATTTTCTGTAAACAGAATGTGGTCTACCGCATTTTTCGCAACGGGTATATTCGCGAGTAGAAAATTTAGCTTCACGGTGGTTTCTAATAATTTGTGATGTTTTTGCCATCTTTTAATACCTCTATTCTATCTTTTTTTAACTCGTTGAACTTCAACTTTAGCTGGACGGATAATTGATAACAATCCAGTGATAATAACAACAATCCCTAATATTTGAGTAAGCATAGCAATCCCTTTCTCTATTCCTTACTTTTTACAAGTGTAATATTACCACTTACATAAAGTAAGTTCAAGAGGAAAGCTTTTTATTTAAGGCAAATCATTTCCAGCAGCAAGATAAATGTCATACCATTCTTGCTTAGTTAAAGTGATTTCCCCTGCTTTAGCCGCATCTTCAATATGATCCGGATTCATTGCGCCCACTAAAACTTGAATTTGAGCTGGATAACGTAAAATCCAAGCCCCAGCGATAGCATTTTTCCCTACTTTATATTTATCTGCTAGCTTTTGTAATTCTTTATTTAACTCTGGGAACTTTGGATTATCAATAAACGTACCTTCAAAAAAGCCATATTGATAAGGTGACCAGGCTTGTAAAGTAATTTTATGAGTTTGCAAATAATTTAATAATTGGCCATCATGATCAATTGATCGCTCATCAGTCATATTTGTATGTATATTGAAATCAATCATTCCGCTATGCATAATCCCGAATTGTAATTGATTAAACATTATTGGCTGCGTAACGTAAGACCTTAAAAGTTCAATTTGACTTGCATTGAAGTTAGAAACACCGAAGAAACGTACTTTGCCACTGGCCTGAAGGATATCGAAAGCTTCAGCTACTTCTTCGGCATCCATTAAAGCGTCAGGACGATGCAATACAAAACTGTCTAAATAGTCTGTTCCCATACGGTCAAGAATCCCGTTTACGCGATCGATAATATAATCTTTGGAAAAATCATATCTCTTGCCAGGAACTATGCCAGCCTTTGATTGAATAAACATCTTTTCTCGACTAATACCTGTTTTCTTAAAAGCAGCATTAAATACTTCTTCAGATTTTCCGTTGCCATAAATATCAGCTGAATCAATGAAATTAATACCTGAATTATATGCCGTGCTAATTGCCTCAGCGGCTTCAGTCGCCGTTTTTGCTTCCATTCTCATGATTCCAAGGGCCATTGCTGGAATATTTAAAGTACTAGGGCCCATCTTTATTTGTTTCATAAGCTATCTTTCTA
>NZ_BALY01000054.1 GCF_000615445.1 Lactobacillus hamsteri DSM 5661 = JCM 6256
TAAATTTAAAAGAGAAAAATAGAGTCTAGCATTCACTAGGCTCTATTTCTATTTCATAAGGTTATTAATCTAAATCTTTACCATTAGAAGCAATAACCTTCTTATACCAATAAAATGAATCTTTTGGATAACGGTTAAGCGAACCATTGCCACGATCATCGCGATCTACATAAACGAAACCATAGCGTTTCTTCATTTCGCCTGTACCGTTTGAAACAAGATCAATTGCTGACCACATAGTGTAGCCCATTAGGTCGACACCGTCTAAAGTGACAGCTTCTTCCATTGAATTAATTTGAGCTCTTAAATATTTAATACGGTAATCATCATGAATTTTATTATCATCTGTTAACGTATCAGACCAGCCTAAGCCGTTTTCTACAACCCAAAGAGGTTTATAATATCTTTCCCAAAGTTCATTTAAGCCTAGTCTAAGGACAGCAGGGTCAGTTGCCCAGCCCCAAGCATTTGTCTCAAGATATGGGTTAGTAATATTACCAGCACTAACGTTTCCTGAAGCTTTAGCGTCATCACCGTGAACAGTAACTACGTTGGATGTGTAGCAAGAGAAGCTTAAAAAGTCACAAGGGTATTTTTTAAGGAGCTCATAATCTTCAGGACGATCGTCTAACTTAATGCCATCTCGTTCATATTTCTTTAAACGGCTAGTTGGATAGTAACCAAGCATTTGAACGTCTGAATAAAAGAGCATTTCTTGTTTGGCCTTCATTACCAAAAGTTGATCTTCAGGATCACAAGTATAAGGGTAGATGGCGCTATAAGCAAGCATCATTCCTACTTGATTGTCTGAATCGATTTCATGAGCTAATTTAACGGTCTTAGCACTAGCTACGAATTGATTGTGAGCACCTTGGGCACGATTCTGCTCACTACCATCAATTAAACCTCCGCCCATATATGGAGCCATATCCATAGCATTAATTTCATTGAAAGTTAGCCAATATTTAACTTTACCTTTGTAGTAGTTCATTACAACATCTGCATAGTGAACGAAAGCATCTATTAAATGACGATCTTTCCAACCGCCAAAGCGTTGAATCAAAGAAAGGGGAGTTTCGTAGTGAGATAAGGTAACTAATGGCTTAATACCATATTTAGCACATTCATCGAAGACCTTGTCATAAAATTCCAAACCTTCTTGATTAGGTTTTTCATCATCACCGTTTGGCAAAATTCTTGACCAATTCATTGAAAGACGAAAGACATCAAAGCCCATATCAGCCATATATTTAATATCTTCTTGGTAATGATGGTAAAAATCTGTACCTTGATGACTTGGGTAATAGTAGTCGTCAACTAATTGGGGAATAGCACCGTCAGGTAATTTGAAGTAATCAGCTCCCCAAACAAGGTCAGTTGCTCCAGTTTTACCATTAGGCATTTTCCAAGTGACTTTTCTTGGTTCAGTAGCAGAACCATTAGTTAAGACATCAACGGCATTTAAGCCTTTTCCGCCTTCATTATAGCCACCTTCGTATTGATTGGCAGCGCTAGCGCCACCCCACATAAAAGTTTTATTTAAAGTCATAGTTATTTACCTCTAAAATCTTGTATTTTCTAAAATAGTGTAATCACGTTGATCATATCGATTTCGACTAGTTGAATATTCGATAGGTTGGCCATTAGTTAGCCAAACAATTTGTTCTAATTCAAGCATTGGATCGTCTTTTTTAGCCATAAGATATTTTTGATCATATTCACTTGATTTCGTTGCTTTGATTTTTCTATAAGCATGACCAAATTTTAGTTTTAGTGTATGGTGAATGTAATTATAAATAGAAGAGTGTAAAATTTCTTCACTTAAATCAGGAACTAGATCAACGGGCATATAAGTATGCTCAATAATAAGAGGTTGATTATCTACTATTCTTAAACGAAGAATATTGTAGACTGGTTCAGTTTTCTTTAAACTAAGATTTTTTTGAACCTGTTCGTTTGGAAATTCTACCGAAAAGTGAAGAATATTACTTCTGACATTATCAGTTCCCATTAAGTTTTTAAGTCCAGTAAACATGTTTGCTGGAGAATCTATACCACTTTGAATTGGAATATCGCTTGATACAAAAGTACCAAGCCCAGATTGTTTATAAACTAATCCTTTTCTTTCTAATCCATCTAATGCCTTTTTAACAGTTAATCGACTTACATCTAATTCATTTGCTAAAATTTCTTGATTAGGTAATGGTTCCCCAGCAACATAAGTCTTGTCTTTTATTCTATCTAAAATTATTTGCGCTACTTCTAAATACTTTGCCTTTGCCATGTTTTTATCACTATTCCTAAATCCTAAAATATATATCTTATAAAAAAAGAGATGTTACTTTATAACTAAATTCTAGCATTTTTGTAACATCTCTTCATAATTTTAAGCGTTTAATTCTTCAATGCCTTTTTCAATTGCATCATCGCAATCTATAGGTAGCCGAAGTATCATTTGACCATCAATTTCAATTCCTTTTGGAATTTGAATTACGCCAGGGAAGTGATAGCCATGGTGAGCTTTAGCTTCATTGTCTACGTATACTGAAACTTGTCCGTCGGCACTAACACCAACTTTATAGTGGTGACCGTCTCGATCAAATTCGTTTACGATTTTAACACTATCATCCATATTAAAATACCTCAGAATTATTAATTTTCTTTAGCAGCATTTGCCTTTTCACGAGCAATTAAAACATTATCGTATTTCTTAGCAAATGGCCAGTAGATTAATGTTGAGATTACTAATGTACATGCTTGCCATATAGCCATCTTCCAACCACCAATTAGGAAGCCTGAAATAATAGCTGGAGTTGTCCATGGTGCAGCAAATCCGTTAAGTGGAGGAATAATACCGAATTTAATTACACAGTAAGTTGAAATAGCTACAACTACAGGGGTTAAGAAGAATGGAACTGCTAAGAATGGGTTCATAACAATTGGTAAACCAAAGAGGAATGGTTCGTTAATGTTGAAAAGACCTGGAACTAATTCCAACTTACCAACTGACTTTAATTGAGCAGATCTTGCTGCGATTAAAGTGAAAATAACTAAACCAATAGTAATACCAGAACCAGTTAAGTTAATAAAGTTGTTGTAGAATTCGTTAGTTACAACGTGTGCGCCTTGTGCAATAGTTAACTTGCCAGCTTTAAATAATTGAGCGTTTTCAAATGAGTTAGCTTGAAGAAGTGGACCAGCTAATGAACCAACAATCAAACCACCGTGAACACCGAAGAACCAGAAGAATGGTACTAAGAAGCCAATAGCAACAGCTCCACCGAATGAGTCTGATAAACCTTGCAATGGAATTTGAACTGTGTTGTAAATCCATTGTAAGAAATCAGTGTGTGCCCAAGTGTTAAATCCAGCAAAGATAAGCATTGAACCAATTAAAATCATACCTGCTGGGATCATAGCAGTAAATTGGTTAGCAACTGCAGGTGGAACTTGCTTAGGAAGCTTAATAGTCCAACCTTTTTTAACGATTGAACTGTAAATCCAACCTACAAGAAGACCGATAATGATGGCAGCGATCATACCGTCACCACCAAGCCAAGTGATGTTGATAACACCTGTCACAGGTGCTTCAATAAAGTTTTGAAGACCTTGAGGTAATTTATCAATATTTTCAGCTACAGCCTTTGCTGACATTGTAAATCCGTCGCTGTTAATACCATTGCTTAAAGCGTTTTTAATTGGACTAGCAATGCTCAAAGTTTGAAGCATTAAGAATACACCACAAGAAGTAAGACCAGGTGCTAAAGGTTCAAGCTTTTCGTTTTTAACATAAATATAAGCAATACCAATGGATGCCCAAAGAGACATAACATTGAAAGTAGTTGTATAGGCTTGATTGAAGAATGCACCCCAACCAGATGCATTAATTGCATTTGCAACTGCTGGAATAGGGATGTTACCTAAAATTAAGAATATAGAACCAATGATAATAAATGGTAATGTATAAATCATACCATTTTGTAAAGCAGTAATAGCTTTTGTGTTAACAAACTTCATTACTGGAGGAAGAATTTTACTGTTAACAAAATTACTAAAACCTGACTGTTTTTGATTAGCCATTATAATTCATCTCCATTATCTTTAAGCACTTTCTGGAACCAATAGAATGATTTCTTTGGAACTCTCTTTAAATCTTTTAAGTCATGATTAGTTCGATTTACAAAAACAGCACCATAACGTTTTTCGATATCGGCATGAGAACTTGGAATATCGATTAATCCCCAGCCGAGGTAACCTAAAACTTCAGCACCATCTAAGAAAATTGAATCTTTCATAGCTTTAATATGATCGCGGTGGTAAGCAATACGTTCATCGTCTTCGATCATATGCTCACCATCCCAAGTTTCCTTAAGGCCAATTCCGTTTTCAATAGGGAAGACAGGAATGCGGTAATGATTGTACATAGTTGTAATTGCATTTCTGAATCCCAATGGATCAACTGCCCAGCCCCAATCGTTTGTCTTAACGTATTTGGCATCAACGCCACCTTCGTTTAGATAGCGGTTAGGAGCTTCGCCTTCAGGAATCTTGTCACTGGATAATACCCATGATGAGTAGTAAGAAAATGCAAGGAAATCAGCTTTAGCCTTTTTCATAATTTCTCTATCTTCATCAGTAATATCCATTTTAATGTTGTGATTTTCAGCATATTTCAGAACTTCTGGTGAGTAGCCTTTACCAGTATCAGCATCATAGATGTTGAAGTTCAAAAATTCTTGAACTTGCTTTGCTGCCCAAATATCTTCAGGCTTGCTGGTTTCTGGATAGATCTGTTGATATGCCAACATTCCACCGATTTTTACATCGTCATAATTTTCATGGATGTAATTTGCTAATCTGATATGAGATACCATCGTATGGTGGAAGATGGTGTACATATCGTCTAAAGTTTTGTCGCCATTTTCATATCCGGAAATATTGAATACTTCATCTTGGAAGTAAAGGTTATGTTCATTAAAGACGATCCAGTATTTTACTCGATCCGAGAAGTGATCGATCATCTTTTTGCCGAATCTTACAAATGCATCGACGACATGTCTTGACATAAAGCCATTATATTTTTTGGCTAAATTAAGAGGCATATCAAAGTGGTAAAGACAAATCATTGGTTCAATACCACGTTTAAGCATTGCATTAACCAAGCGATCGTAAAATTCAATACCTTTTTCATTGAATTCACCATCACCATCGGGACACACACGTGACCATGAAATTTGAATACGATACATGTTCATGTTCATGTCCTTCATAAGATCGAGGTCTTCATCGTATCTATGATATTCATCGATTGCTACATGCCAATCTGTAGTATTTTCTGTAGCTGGACGAACGTCATAGACTGATAAGCCTTTTCCGTCTTCATTCCAGGCACCTTCAGTTTGCATACTTGAAACTGAGTTGCCCCAGAAGAAAGATTTAGGTAAGTTGCGCTTTTCAGTCATAAATCAGCTCTCCCTCTGTAAGCACTTTCAAATATTTACATATAAAAGTATAAGCGTTTTCAATAGCAAAGTAAAGACCATTTTATTAAAAATATATACTTTTACTATAAAGAAAATAAAAAA
>NZ_BALY01000053.1 GCF_000615445.1 Lactobacillus hamsteri DSM 5661 = JCM 6256
GAAAAAGAGCCGAAATTCTCAACTCTTCTTTTTTATTATTACTTTTCTGTAAATTCTTGTTTCAACCATTCAAGACTCATTTCAAACCAACGAGCGGCATGCGGATTATTTTGCCATTCACTACCTTTTTCAACAACCTCAGGGCGAGCCAATGAAAAGCCATGCAAGCCTTTTTCAAATAAATGGGCTTCACACTTAACTTGATTTGCATAAAGCGCACGGATATATTCAATTGAATTTGAAATCAAAACAACGGGATCATCCCATGCTTGAAAAATAAATGTCGCTGGTGTTTCACGTGTAACACCTAGTGCACTGTCACGCAATTCTGGTTCATCAGGCAAGTTTTCTTCTTGACCATCCGGAATTTCAAAACCAATTTGATCAATATTAATCAACGGGTAACCTAAAATTGTTTTATTAGGGCGAACTTCCTTAGGTACATAATTATACTTCTTAGAAAAAGTTTCACTGTTAGCCATATAGTTGGCTGCACTTGCCACGTGACCACCAGCGGAAAAACCAATTGTTACGATCTTGTTAGGATCAATATTATATTTTTCCGCATTATCACGATAATATTTAATCGTGCTTAACACATCAAGACCAGCATCCGGATAAATTTTACCGGGATCTTGAACCAAATTGTATTCCATCACAACGCTATTAAAGCCATGTGAACTATATGCTAAAGCAACTGGCTCACCTTCACGAAGCGATAAATAATTGAAACTGCCACCTGGAATCACGATAATCAATGGGCGCTTTTGTTCCACTAACTTAGGATTATCATCCAGAGTATAAGTATGAATTGTATATTTACGATTATTAAAATTAGTTAGAGTTAGATTTTCTGTCTTCATTATTTACCTCATTTTCATTGCTCATCCCTCTTGCCAGTAAGAAGGTTGAGAATGGAACTGTCAAAAGAACACCGATCAATGAGTACAAAATAATCAATGCCTCGTTGACGAACAACTTTTCATTAACAATTTCACCAAAGGTATAACCCAAGCGGAAATACCATAAGAACAATGATAAGAAGCTCCCAAACATTCCGAATAAAATTGTATTCATTGCCGTTCCTAAAACATCATTTCCAATTGATGTTCCGCTTGCTTCAAGCTCTTTGCGTGTAATTTCAGGGTGATGCTTTTTAATTTCCAAAAGCCCCGAACTCATCGCAACCGCAGCTTCCGCAATCGCACCTAAAGTTGAAAAGATTGCGACAGTTACGGCGATCATTGGATAGCTTAAACCTGGCATTTGCGACAAACCAACTAAAACTTCTCCTGCTTCCGGACCTAACCCAGCAGCCTGCGCAAGCCATTCGCATCCCAAAATAAGCAAACTAACCAATAAACAAACAATAAATGCCGAAATAAAGGAATTTTTGGCAACCACATAGTCATGTGTTCCTAAATATATTATCGTCGCTAATTTCAATGGAATAAAAATCAACGTAATAATTGCAATATTGATTCCCCACGAAATTAACATGGCTACCAAAATTAAAAGAAGCGTGTTAATCAGCACACTGAAGAAACTACGAATTCCTGTTTCACCGCCGACAATTGTCATCAAAACAGCTAAAACGATAATTAAAGCTATAAGAGTGCTCATTAATTTTCACCTCTTTGCTTCTTTAATAATAATAAACTGCATCCCGTTGCAAACACAACTGTTAAGACTATGCTGATAGCCGAAATTACACTTTGCGTTACGCCAAGTGATAAAGTAAAGCCAAATGTTGAACCCAAAGTATTATTATCACGCAAATAAAGAATCGTCATTGGCAATGCTTCAGCAACAAAAATCAAAACCAAAACGTTGATCAATGGCCCCATAATTTCTTGGCCCATGGTTCGACCACTTTGCATTAATTGCTTAGGCGTAATATCTTTTTTAACTTGAATAACTTCGTAAAGACTAGAAACAATATCGGTCGCTTCATCCATTACGGCGCCTAAAACTCCTAGTAAAGTCTGTGCTAAAAAGATCCCTCGTGGATCTTGCGTTGCATAATCACCGGTTTCATATTTCATTTCCGATTCACCAGTTAATTTCATAATTAAGTAGCAAAGCGCAAATGAAACAAATACACCCAGCAGCGTTGCTAGCCACGTCGCCAGCATCTTTTTATTAAAGCCTTGCACTATTAACAAACTGATAAATGAAAAGATGATATCAGCTACACTAAAGAGCAAAATAATATATGCGCCATTTAATTTCACATCTAAAACAATAATCCCATAAAAGATGATCCAACTTAAAGCCATTGAAACTAATAGCGCTATGGTATGTTTCCCCGACAAGGCAATCATTAAGACAATCGTTACGGTTAATGCCAAAACTAAGACCCAGTCACGTTTAGGGTTTCCCAGTGCTAAATTACCTTTTTTGATGCTAACAAAAATTCGCTGTCCTGCACGATATTTTTGTGTAACTAATTGTGAAGGATAGTAAATATTCTTTTCCTTAAAAGTTTTGCCTTTATATTTACCATCCAAGACTTTTATATGCAAAACTTGCTCACGTGTCTGGTCTTCATTGGCATAAACATCCTTATTTTTTTCAACTAAACGATCTGAAATTTGCGTATCCGTAATTACAGCTACATTATCTTTTTGATAAATACCAACTGCAAAATAAGTTATCGCAGTTAAGGCCAACCCCACAACCAGAGCAATCAGCGCCACCCAATAGCGTGTTTTTATCTTCTTCATGTATTTGCTTTTATCTCCCTTAAAGTAAGTTCTCTTTTAACTGTAAAACAAAAGACGGCCTCTTATAAGCCGTCTTCATAAATCTTAAAATAATCTTTGCCACCAATGCTTCTTTGCTGGATGAAGCTGCATATCTTCAAGGGTACGATGAACATTTGCACTCGCACGTTTCTTGGCATTTTCTTTTGCCTTATTGATTATTTCATCATGAAGTTCTTCTTCAGATTTCTTCTTATCTTCAAGAACTTTCTTACGCTTATCGTCTTGCGTTTCCTGCTTTTCATCATCTTCAGCAACAATTCCTGAGATATCAGGCAATGCAGCAATCTCATCATCAACGTCTTTTGGTGCTTCCAATTGCTTTTGTCGTTCAAGCAAATCATGATTTTGCTTTTCAATTCGGTTGAGTTGCTTTTGCAAATTATCGATAGCTTCATTTTGACTAGCAATCGTATTTTGAAGTGCACCTAAAAGTTTAGCAACTTGATGACTGTCCATTAATTCATTCTTTGGTTTAGCTTCAGCTTGACGCTTTTTATCTGTTTCTTTTTTATCGCTAACAGCATAAATTTGCCTTGCCGCTTCTTCTAAAGTTAAGCCATCCTTTTTAGATAAATTATGGAAAGCATCCAAATCATCAATATCTTTTTTATGATATAAACGTGCGCGTTGCTTGCTACGCTCAAAGTAATCTTTATTGCCAGTTACTTTTTCTACAATTAAAGAATACTTTCTAAGAGTCGCAACACTAATGCCTAACTTCTCAGCCGCAGCTGCAGGTGCATCAAGTTCTTCAAAATCGTGCTTGTTACTTGTCATTCAATCCTACCCCTAATATTTGGTATTAATCATGCTTATGAAGCAAAGTCTTCTTATGATCAAAACGTTCTTGGCCAACTTCAATCAAACGAGTAATTAAGTCAGTATAAGGAATGCCAGCTTCTTCAAATAGCTTAGGATACATACTAATGCTTGTAAAACCAGGCAATGCGTTAACTTCAGTTAAAACAACTTTGCCATCTGGAGTAAGCATTGAGTCAATTCTAGCTAAGCCTGAGCATTCAGTAACTTGGTAAACCTTTTTAGCGTTTAAACGAACTTTTTCTACAATTTCTTCTGGAATATCAGCCGGAATTTGAAGTGTAGAAGTTGAGTCATCATCATACTTGTTTTCGTATGAATACCATGAACCCTTAGCATTAGTGATTTGACCGACACTTGAAACGATTGGCTTATCGTTTCCTAAAACGGCAGTTTCAACTTCAGTTCCTGGAACTGTTTCTTCAACTAAAACCTTGTCGTCGTACTTAAATGCTTCGTCCAAAGCCTTCTTGTATTCATCAGCGTTAGTTACGTGGCTAACACCTACTGAAGAACCTTGGTTAGATGGCTTAACAAACATGTCCTTGCCTAACTTTTCGGCAACCTTGTCATAGTTAAGCTTGTCATTATTCTTGTCGTTGTATTCAAAACGCTTAACAGCGATCCATTCAGCAACAGGAACACCGACACGTTGAGCCAAAATCTTAGTAAATTCCTTATCCATGGTTACGGCAGCAGCCAAGATATCATCACCAACAAATGGCTTGTCTAAAATCTTGAATAAACCTTGAAGACCACCATCTTCACCCAAATTACCGTGAACAATTGGGAAGAAAATATCAATTTCTGGTAAATTAGCAAGTTCAATTAAATTAGAAATGTTAGTTACCTTGTGTGGGTTCTTCACTTGATACTTAGGATCTTCTAAAACCTTAAAACTTTCCTTTTCATCAGCAAAGTAGCCATCATTAGTAATCCAAATTGGATGAACATCAAATTTATCTTTATCGATTGCTTTATAAATGTTACGACCTGAAACAATTGAAACTTCATATTCGGATGAATTTCCACCGAAAATTAAACCGACTTGTGTCTTTTTAGTCATAGTTTTTTTACCTCTTAATTAATGTTACCATTCTATAATTATACGCAATAATACTAAGAAAAAACAAAATTCCAGAACATTTTTTACAAAAGCCTTTTCATGATGGGTTATAATTAAAGAAAGATGCCGGAAAGGAAGTGAAAAGATGCTTCTACGTAAATTATCTATCACGGCAATTGCTAGTTTAACATTATTAAGTCCGTTTGCGGCTGTTAGTCAAAATGCACAAGCAGCTACTTTTTCAAGCGGTGAAGTTACGCAAGTTCATCATTTTCAAAAGGAATACGCTAACTTAAGCAAGAAAATTTACAGTCAAAATAATATTTATACAACTGCCCCACATCTTACCAAGCCATTTAGTGCTGGTAAAATTCAGCAAGATTATATAAATGATCAACTAGCCTACATCAATTACTATCGTAGTTTATTTGGTCTTCCGCCAATCGTTGACAATAAAACTGCTAATAAAAGTGCGCAAAAAACAGCAAGCGTTATGGCGGCCATTAATGCTAATCCATTTATCAATCAACACGGCTTGCCTAATGAACAAAGACCAGCTTACATTAATAAATCAATTTGGAAATTAGCTCAAGATACATCTGAAACTTCCAACTTGAATTTTAATGTATCTGATCAATCTGCTGGCGATGTAGTTACTGATTTATTAACAGACCACTACAACCTAACAGGCTCCGATACCGGTCACCGTGCTTGGCTTTTATCAACGCGCCTTACTTCAACAGGAATTGGCGCTGCCTACGGAACAAATGGTTATCGTTATTCAGTTCAAAAGGTTTTGAATGTAGATGATCTTTTCCAAAATGCTAGTCAGCCAACGGTCGCTTACCCAAGCGCCGGCGTTTTCCCTGTAGAGTTAACTAAGGGTAAAAATATTGCTTGGTCATTATACTTATCCAATAAGATTTTTGCAGGCAAACCTAAAGTTACGATTACCGACAAAGATACCAACACAAGTTACAATGCTAAAAAAGTAACTAATTATAGCAGTGCTGGTTACGGAAACTTTAAAACCGTTATTACATATTCACCTGGTAAAACGCCAATTATTGCTGGACATGAATATCAAGTAAAAGTCGGCAATTTATATACTTATACATTCAAATTATTTAAACAAAATACAGTTACGGAATCTGACCAAGTTGCAGACAAAGCAAAGACATATCAACGCGTATCCGAACAACAGAACCCACATGCCAAATCTGCTTTCTTAAATCAGAGTGCAAAATTGTGGGCAGCATTAAACTCTAAGAGTGATCATTACAAGGTGACTAACTATTTTGATTCGCTTAAAAAGGGTCAATGGAACCACAATTTTTTTATCCGTCATTTTCTAAAAGATTTTACAGTTAAATTTAAGTAAAAG
>NZ_BALY01000052.1 GCF_000615445.1 Lactobacillus hamsteri DSM 5661 = JCM 6256
CAACCTGCTACTGTTTCAGCTGCTACTGATAACATTTCAAGCTCACTTGCAAATGCAAATAATAAGTTAAGTGCTACTAGTGTAAAGGCTAATAGTAACATCGTTGCACGTTTTCCAGAAGCTGACTCACTTAACAACACTGGTTTAACTAGAGCTGAATTACAAGGCTTGAATGTTCCTAATGGCTTTGAAGCTAAGAACGGTAAAGTTGATAGCATTTCAGTTTCAGCTGATGGCAACAAGGTAACACAAACCCTTAAGTTCAACTTGGCATGGAACGACGGTAACAAAGCTGATGCTGCTGATTATTTAGCAGACGGCCTTACTATTAATAACGAAGGTTTAGTTGCAAATAAGAATGGTGTAGCAATTGAATATACTATTACTCGTCAAGTAATTGGTACTAGTGCACAAGGTACCCCTTACTTCTTCGAAAAGAGTGGTAAAAATGCTGGCGCAGTTGTTGAAGACAACAAAGGTTCAGTTCAATTGAACAACATCGATGGTGCTAACAACTCAGGTACTTTCACTGCTCAACAACTTTTGACTTTAATCGAAAAGACATATGGTTACGGTCACAATGCTGGTTCAGCAGAAGTTAAGGCTGAAACTGATGCCGCTGATGTAGCTGCTCAATTAACTAAGCAAGGCGTTAACAAGACTGCTAACGGTTTGACTTTCGATTACCCAGCAGAAAACTTTACCATTGACTACAAGGTCAAGGCAGAAAACGGTAAGACTGCTACTTTAGTTGTTAAGGTTAATACTAACGACTTCAACATTAACAACCCATCATTCGGTTTCGATGATTCTGTTATTAGAGAAGGCGCAACTACCGATAACTACAAGCGTTACGCTAACAACTCAACTCTTACTGTTAGCCCAAAGATCTTCAACTACAAGAAAGATGGTAAGGCTGGCTTCCAAGCACTTTTGAACAAGGGTGACTTTACTGCTTACGTTTCAGGTAACCAAAACAATAACGACTTTATTGGCTACAATGTAGATGCAAGCAAGGTTGATACTACCAAGAATGGTTTGTACCCAATCACTATTACTTCAGACAAGAACCCAGCAGGTTACACTTCAAAGATTACCTTCTACGTATACTCTGGTGATACAACTCCAGAAGCAGTTATGTACGTAAAGAGTGAAACTCCAATCGTTACTATCGACGGTAACAACGTAACTACTACTAGCAACAAGGTTGCAGCAGGTACTGCATTATTCACTAAGGGTTCAGTAACTATTAACGGTACTGAATACACTCGTGTAAGTACTGATGGTAAGTTTGATACTCAAGAATTTGTTAAGAGCTCAGACTTAACTGATACTAAGCCAGCTCCAGCTGCTCCATCAGCAGTAGCACAAACTGGTTCTAAGAAGGTTATGTGGAAGTCATACGTTTACGACCAAAACGGTAAGCGTGTTGGCGACAAGACCATCTCAGCATACGAAACTATCCCAGTTTACGGTACTAAGACTATCAACGGCAAGACTTACTACAGAGTAAGCGCAACTGCTGAAGAATACGTAAACGCAAACAACATTGACGGTACTTCACGTACTTTAAGCCACAACGCATACGTATACAAGAACAACGGCAAGGCTTACACTTACAAGAAGACTGTTAAGAAGGGTAAGAAGCACGTAAAGAAGACTTACAAGAAGCTTGCTAAGAAGGGCGACAGCGTAACTACTTTTGGTACTACTAAGACCATCAACGGTAAGAAGTACTACCGTGTAGGTTACAACAAGTACATCAAGGTTGCTAACTTCCACAAGTAATTAGTCTTTAAGCGCTAATAAATAAAGAAGGCGGAGCGAAAGCTCTGTCTTTTTTTATCTTAAATTATCGTTAATATTCTTTTTACATTATGCGTACAGCCTCATATAAGTATGCGCTTTACGTTATAATAGAACTGTTAACTAATAATTTTAGAAAGGAATTATTATGAAGAAAATTAAAGTTATTGGTCTTGCTACCGCGGCTTTACTTGCTGTATCACCTGTTGTTGCTTCAGTAACTCCAGTCAATACAACAGTTTCTGCTGCTACGACTAATCCATATATTTATTACAACGGTGTTGCTTACGATTCAGATATTACTATCGATGCTTCATCTGCCGCATTTGCACATATTCCACTTAACGGATCGATTGACATTAATGCTATTCAAAACGCATTTTCAGCACCAGGCATGAAGTTAGATATTGATACTACAAATGTTGAAAACAGAATTGCTTCTTCATATCCAGTAACCGTAACTGCAACTAACATGTCTACTGCAGCTAAGACAAGAGTAACTTTCCATATAACTGTTGGTGAACAACATGATCTTAAAACTGTTGAAGGTGCTCCAGATACTGTTGCCGCAGTTTACCAAATTAGTCCTGATGGAACTATAAGTGATACAGGTATCGGTATTAAAAATGATACAAAAGTCTCAACTTACGGAAACATCAATGTAGATGGTAAAGTATACACTCGACTTAACAGTGCCAACTCAGACTTATACATTAAGAGCGGTTGGTTCAACGGTTCATACACAGATAACACTAACGCAGAACCAACAACCAAATTTATTATGCATAAGTCACTTATTTACGATCAAAACGGTAATAAGACCGGTGGCTCATATCGTGCATTCCGTAACGTTGACGTTTACCCAGACACTGTAAATATTAAAGGTACAGATTACTACAGAGTTGTTGATACCCTTAAGTTTATCAACGCCGCAAATATTGACGGTACTGAACGTACTTTAACTCATAATGCTTATGTTTACGCAACCAGCAAGACCCGTGCTAACAAGAAGGTCTTGAAGAAGGGTTCTAAGATAACAACCTATGGTTCATCATATAAGTTTGTGAATGGTAAACGTTACTACAGAATCGGTACTGGTAAGCAATACGTAAAGACTTCAAATTTTAAGTAAAAACCATTTTAATATAATTGATAAAACGTCCATTTTATTGTGGACGTTTTATTTTTTGGCTCTTTATTAGGAACATCTTGGTATAATAGTGTTTGTTAATTTAAAAACTTTGGAGTTTTAAGGAGAATGAGATGAAAAGCAAAAAAATTATCGCATTAACAGCTAGTGCATTTCTTTCAATTGGAATCATTGGCTCAATTTCAGAAAGCCAAAATGTTGACGCCGCAACTATGCGTACCAAGCGTATGTCATATGTTTACAATTCTAAGGGCCACAGAACTAAGCAAAAGATTCGTAAAGGCAAGCATATTAATGTCATTAGTACTAAGAAAATTAAGGGTAAGCGTTACTGGAGAATCGGTCGCAATAAGTACGTTCGTTTTAACAATGTTGGCAAGTTAGCCAAAGCCAAGAAACATGTAGTTAAAACTCCAGATGATGAAAAATATGAGCCAACTGTTGTTAAACATCCAACAGTCAACTTAGACAATCATCCATCTTTACCAGAAGCCAGGACTTTGATTACCAATGCTGATAAATTACCAGCAGGTACTCGCTTCGAGTGGGGAAATAAACCCGAATTTACTCCTAAAGGAGAAACTGAAGCAACTATCGAGGTAATCTATCCAGATAACACTACTGATGAAGTTGATGTTTCATATACTTTCCACGGTACTAACCATATCGTCGTTCCAGCTTCATATACTGCTGATGAAGTTAGTGCTTCTGGAGATACACCAACTTCCGCTATTGTGAAGGCTTCTGAAGAGGGAACCGATAATAATACCTTTATTTCTGAATCTGAAAAAGACGACAATGAAAAAGTAGATTACCGCAACTTAACTGCAGCTCAAAAAGAAGAAATTAGTCAATTTGCTTTGAGACTTATCAATGAAGTAAGAACTAAGTTGAATCGACCATCATGGCATTACAGTGAATTTGCACAAAAATTAGCTGATGACGTTGCCGATGAATATCAAGAAAATGGTCGTGGTATTCAAGATGGAGATCACTATGTTCCTGGTTTATCTAGAGCTGCTGCCCAAAATGGATTAGATATTGGCGGAATGAATCAAATTGAAGATATGTATGGCACCACAACTGATAAGCCTGAGACCATGACTGATCTTAAGGAATTAGCATTTGATGGTATTATTGCTTTCTTATTTGACGGTGATGAATTCCACCACGCAGCTGATATTACCAGTTGTCACCAAGATTCTTATTGGAATTCTGTAACTCAAAATAGTCCATTTGCAATTTCCTTTACTCATGTAGGTGATTGGAATTCTGTTCACTATATTAGTATTCCAAGTAACGTTTTAAATAATAATTAGTAAGCAAAAAAATCTGCAGAATATACTCTGCAGATCTTTTTTATTTATCTTCTTTTTGCTCTCTTTTTTGACTTCTTATGAGAGGTCTTGCGTGATGCTTTACGCTTCTTTGTTGTCTTCTTATGACGCTTTTTAGTATGTTTCTTGGTAACTTTTTTCTTAGAACTCTTGGTTCCGATGCTTCCAAGGTTGGTTTTACCGATCTTGCCGTTCTTGATATTAAAGGTAAAGTCCATGCTACCTTGAGCAAGACTAGAGTTTGCTGGAATGATTGCTGAACCAATAATGTTTCCAGATTCATTTACAATATCAAAACTACGATCGTGCGTAGAAGGAGTAAAACCAGTAATCATAATTGATGATTGAATTCGATATTGACCGTCAATCAAATTATCGGTAGAAGAATTATCAATGGTTTCTGTACCATGAGTTAAAGTAGTGTTGTTTAAAGATGAAACTGCGCTAACCTTCTTGTTGTTTTCGTAGAAATTAACTCCAGATAAAAAGTGACGGAATACATCTTTAGCATCTGTATGACTAGTAGTAGCTGCGCTTACAGCTACGTTTTGAGTTAAACTAATTGCTGGTGAAACTGCAAATAATGCGGCAACAGCGATACTGGCTAACTTCATTTTTTTCATTATTATATCCTCCAAAAAACTAATAATTTAAAACAAAAAAGACAGAGCCTTCGCTCTGCCTTCTTTATTTATTAGCGTATAGGCTAACTGCTTATTAGAAGTTTGCCTTCTTGATGTATTGGTTCTTACCAACTCTGTACATCTTGTGACCGTTAATAGTGAATGCGCTACCGTAAGTAGTTACGTTTTCGCCCTTCTTAACGAGCTTCTTGTAAGTCTTCTTTACGTGCTTCTTGCCCTTCTTAACAGTCTTCTTGTAAGTGTAAGCCTTACCGTTGTTCTTGTATACGTATGAGTTGTGCTTTACAGTTCTTGAAGTACCGTCAATGTTACCAGCCTTTACGTATTTTTCAACTGGCTTGCCGTTTTCAACAACTTGGTACATACCGTTAACCTTTTCAGCCACAACAGTGATTGAGTCGTATGCGTGGTATGCGTTCTTAGCTACAACAGTCTTACCATCCTTAGCATATGCAGTTGCAATGTGGTTGATAGTCTTAGTTGTAGTTTGTACTGCTGGAGTAGTTTCTGCTGGCTTAGTGTTAGTTAAGTCTGAGCTCTTAACAAATTGGTTTGATTCCTTGCTGTTGATACGAGTGTATTCAACACCGTTTACAGTAAGCTTACCGTAAGTGTTAACTCCTACACCCTTCTTAAGTGCGTCAGTCTTAGCTTCTGATACAACGTTACCATCGATAGTGTAAACCTTGGTGTTGTCTTCCTTTACGTATTCAACTGCAACTTCACCATTCTTACCGTTGATAGCAACCCAAACAACAAGCTTTGAAGTGTAGCCAGCTGGGTTAGTAGCAGTAAGAGTTACTGGGTAAATACCGTTAACACTTTCATTTACAGCTGAAGTGTCTGGAGTAACCTTAACCTTTTGTTGGTTTTTAGCAATTTCGGCAGCAGAAGCATCGTAACCATTCTTAGCGTTCTTATTAGCGTTTTGTACGAATGCAACTACAGCTGAAGAAGCAAAGTCGAACTTCTTATCTTTAGTGTTGTAAACATCTTCTTTGTTAAAGATAATATCCTTTGAATCATGTTCAAATTTACCTGAAGTGGTTTCTACAATGTTGTTGTTATAGTAAACTTGACCACCAATAATTTTATCGTCAACAGTTTGAGGTTTTACAACGAATACTGGAGCGTTGAAGTTAACATCTGCATTGATTCTTACAGTAATTGAAGCAGTGTTACCGTCTTCTGACTTAGCAGTCAACTTAAGGTCGAAGCCGTTTGCTGGGTAGTCGAAGTCACCGTTTGAAGCTCTCTTCAAGCCTTGAGCTACTAATTGGCTTTCAATGTCTGAAGCAGTAGTAGTCATTTCAGCGTTAGAACCTGAAGCATCACTAGTCTTCCAAGCGTAATCAGCCTTAATAGCAGTTAATAAGTCTGCTGAGCTGAAGCCGTTAGAAATATTGTTCAACTTAACAGTTGAGCCATCTTTTACTACTTCGTTAGAAGTCTTGTTGTAGAAGTATGGAGTACCTTGTTGACTAGCAAACTTAGCATTTGCAGTTACTGAGTAAGTATTCTTGTTGTATTCAAAAGTAATAGTTTGTTGGAATACACTCTTATCTCCACTTACATCAGTCTTAACAGTAGTTACTGTAAAGTTAGACAAATCACTAGGCTTTGCACCCTTTAAAGCATCAACACCATTTTTAACAGCGCCATCAATGATACCTTCGATTTGGTTATCAGTTAACTTAACGCTGAATTGAGTGTTTGAACCACGGTCAAGGGTGATAGTGCCTGGAACAGTGTACTTAGTATCAGTTACAGTGTTTGTGTTTGCATCCTTAGCAGCTGGAGTTTGAGCAGTAGCAGCGTTAACAGGC
>NZ_BALY01000051.1 GCF_000615445.1 Lactobacillus hamsteri DSM 5661 = JCM 6256
TTTGCTAATCAACAAATTGTTCATAGCCCTTATCATAGATGATAACAGTAAAAATAGAACCCTTATTCTCTTTAGATTCTACTTTTATTTTTCCGCCATGCTGCTTAACCAATGATGAAACAATTGAAAGTCCTAAGCCCGATTCTCCAGTACCTAAACGTGCTCGCGAAGGATCAGCCTTAAAGAAACGTTCAAAAATATATTTCTTTTGTTCATCGTTCATTCCGATACCGTTATCTCTAACGGATAATTCAGTTGCATTTTCTAACCTTTTGCCTGAAATGACAATTTTGCCATCACGAGTAAATTGAATAGCATTCTGAACCAAATTAACAATAATTTGGGTAAAGCGATCACGATCTGCATAAATCGGTAAAGGTTCAAGAGTTTCTAAAATTATTTGATCATTTACCTTAGCAGCATTCTGCGAAAGTTGAGTCTGAATATCTTTTAATACTTTTGAAGCATCAAAATTCGTTTTAATCAAGTTAATTTGATTATTGCGAATCTTTTCATAATCAAGATTTTCATTTATCAAACGAATTAATCGTTTAGTTTCTCTACTCATCAATGCAATTGACTTAGGCTTAGATTCCTCAGGAATTGCATCATATTGCAGTCCTTCAAGAATACCATTAATTGTCGTCAGCGGAGTTCTCATTTCATGAGCAGCATCAGCCATAAACTGGTCTCGACGTTTTTCTTGCGCCTTAATCTCATCATTAGACTTCTTTAGTTCTCTAACCATACGATTAAAGTTCGTTGCTAATTGATCAATTTCATCTTGATTTTTATGCTCGATTTGAACATCAAAATCACCTTTAGCAACTTTTTCTGTCGCTTTAGACAAACGCTTAATTTTATTAGTTGAATAATATGACAAAACCAGACTAAGAATCAAACCAACAAACAAAGTAATAATTAATGCATTCGTTAAATTGCGTCTCGCCATGGCAATTGGCCGCTCAACGTTCTTAACCGTTGAGCCAATCCAAATTACCCCAATCAATTTTTCTTCACTCATCCAAGGTACTAAAACGCCAGTGTATGCACTTTTCGTTTGCCCAATGGAGTTTTCCAAATTATTATTACGAATTTGAATTTCTTGGCCATTTTTCAGCGTATTAAAGACCTTGGGTGATAGTTTTATATCTTCTGGTGTTTTAGGATAAATTTGTTCATTGTTTTGATCAAAAATTCTAAATTGGACATTATCCCTTTTTAGCACAAATTGAAGTTGATTTAAAAATGTACCACTTAGAATAGTCGTACCATTTTTATCCTCAGTCTTAGCCATTTCACCTAAAGACTGGGCATAACTATCCATACGTTGAAAATTTTGCGCATAAGCTTGATTTTTAACATAATCTAATTCGGCATAGCAATAATTGAAACTGTCGTTACAATTATCAGCAAAAAGCCCAACATATGCTGATAAATTAACTTCATTTTTCGACCTGTGAATCATCAAATTTATAGCCCACTCCCCAAACGGTTTGAATTACCTGTGGGCCAACTTTTTCTAATTTTTGGCGAAGTTTTTTAATATGCGCATCAACGGTTCGCTCTTCTCCATAGTATTCATATCCCCAAACAAGTTCTAATAACTGTTCACGGGTAAAGACTTGCTTAGGCTTTTGTGCCATTGTAAAAAGCAAATCAAATTCCTTTGGAGTCAAGGTGGTAACTGATTGTCCATCAAACAGAACTTCTCTTCGTGCTTTTGAGATCTTTAAATGAGCAGTTTCAATCTCATAACTGCCACTAGATTTTTCCTCAGCAGGTTTATTTTGAGTTTCTTCCATTACCACACGACGATGCAAAGCTTTAATACGGGCAATTAGCGCAATAGGACTAAATGGCTTGGTTACGTATTCATCGGCACCAATACCTAATCCCAAAACTTGATCAGATTCACTACCTCGAGCTGTAAGCATAATAATTGGAACTGTTGGTGAAATTTGTCTAACTTCTTTAGCTACTTGAATACCATCTTTTTTTGGCAAATTCAAATCCAAAGTTATTAGATCATATTTTGCGGCATTTGCCTTAAACATATCTACGGCTTGCTCACCATCAACAGCGATATCTTGATTCCAACCTTCTTTTTTGAAAAACATCTCCATCATTTCAGCAACAGAGGTGTCATCTTCAACCATTAAAATATTCATTACCATTATCGATCCCTAAATCCTTTCGTTCTATGACGTTTTACTTGATCAGGATCAACATAATCTGGTGGCAACTCACCACGTTTGGTAAGAAATTTTTTTTAAGCTTTTTTCAGTCCAAATAATTGGAAATAAAATAAATAAGTAAAAAGTTAACAACCAAACGAGAAAGTAGCGATCCCAACCCAAAATATGAATGATATATCCAAGTGCAAATTGAATTGCTCCAAATAACAGTAAGTATAAACTTGCCCTTTTTTGTGCAAATTTAAAACTCTCCTTATTCACTTGGGCTAGATACGATAAATAGCCATAAATACGATTAGGTCTTTTAGCTGGTGAAATCAGCCAAATTAACCCAATTGCAATCATTACGCTACCACAAGCTATATAGATCACACTTTTTCGCTTCCTTTAAATGAAAATTATTTGTCTTCTTCTCCTGGAGCAGACATTACAATTCTCATTTTACCAGTGAAAGTGAAATTCTTCATCTCATTTGGAATAATTAAGTTAGTTCCCATCTTCAAGTTCCAGCTCTTGCCATCAGCTTCAAGTTTACCTGAGCCCTTAATTACTGAAACTAAAAGATATGGATGATCTTTAAGACCAGTCTTCCAAGTACCATCAAGATCAATTTGCCATAAGTAAAAGTGTGGTGAAACTGGTGGTTCTACCAAAGTTTTAATTTCTGCATCTTGATCTTTATCAGTATGCACATCAAGCTTTGGATCAACGTGAGGAACTGTTGTTACATCAATTGATTTTTGTGTATGAAGTTCACGCTTCTTACCCGTCTTTTTATCAACACGATCGTAATCGTAAAGACGATAAGTTACATCACTGGATTGTTGAGTTTCAATTACTAAGCTTCCTTTAGTCAAAGCATGGATGGTACCTGCTGGAACATAGAAGAAGTCGCCAGCCTTAATTGGAACTTTACGGAGCAACTTATCCCATTCACCTTTATGAATCATATCTGCTAATTCTTCACGAGTTTTAGCATGGTGACCATAAATAAGGTATGCGCCTGGATCAGCTTGCATTACATACCAACTTTCGGTTTTACCAGAATCGTTTTCAACTTTTCTAGCATAATCATCATCTGGGTGTACTTGAACTGATAAGTTATCGTTTGCATCCAAAAACTTAACCAAAAGTGGAAATTCTTTAGCCTTAGGATTACCGAATAATTCAGGATGTTCAAGGTAAACATCTCTTAATGATTTTCCTTTAAGTGGACCTTCAGTAACAGTGGAAGCATCATCTTTATAGCCTGAAATAATCCAAGCTTCTCCAACCTTACCGTCAGGAATATCATAATGAAAAATTGTATCTAATTTACGTCCGCCCCAAATCTTGGGTCTAAAATATGGAGTTAAAAAAATTGGTTCCATTTAAAATCACCTCATGTAAAGTATATACTTTTTAAGATAAAAAATGAAACCCTTTTCTTACTCTTATGTAAAAGTTTATTTTTGTATGTAAAGCAAACTAGTATGCTTACTGTTAAAAGTCTTTGATTAGCTCGTTTGCATCCAATAATAATTTTTAATCTGTATTATTTCCTAACTTAAAATCACCTCTATTTTTAAAAATATGAATCCTAATATGAATCCTTTTGCTAGTGTTTTTAGCTATTTTCAGAAATTTTCAAAAAATAAAAATGCTTTAATATCAACGTTTTTAAGGCGTTAACATTAAAGCATTATATATCTTGTGGAGATGAGGGGAGTTGAACCCCTGTCCAAACGTATCTCGTCACTGACCTCTACGATCATAGTTATATTACTTGAACTTCACTAGTCCAAAACGCCATATAACAGGGCTAGTATGAACTAGCTAACCTGCTCAGACTCTTTTTAACTATTCAGGTGAGGTAGTTAAACGTAACTCGCTAATGTTGATACTTAAAGACAACCACGAGCAAGCCGTCAATAAGCAACACATGCGCTTAAATTAAGCAGCTAATGCGTAAGAATTACTGTTTTTTGCAGTTAATTTTAAAGTGACGTTTTTACGTAGACGTGACCTACGAATCGCAGTCAATGCGAGTCTACGCCTGTCGAATCCCAAAAACATCCCCATTAATAAGAACATAGTTATTATACATTTTAATAACTATGTTCTCAACTAAAATGACTTATCTATTTTTTAATTTAAATGAGCCAAACGTACAACGTCACGCGCAATTATTAATTCTTCGTTAGTTGGAACGATCATTGCTTTTATCTTAGAATCTGGCTTAGTAATAAATCTTTCACCATTTTCTTCATTAGCTTCAAGATCTGGCTTAAGTCCCATGAATTCAAGAGATTCCATTACGGCCTTTCTTACGCCAACATCGTGTTCACCTACACCGGCAGTAAAGATCACTGCATCTACACCGCCCATTTCAGTAAGGTATGCGCCAACATAGCGAATAATACGATTGATAAAAATTGCACGAGCACGTTGAGCACGTTCATCAGGATTAAACTTTAAATCTCTCATATCAGGTGAAATATGAGAAAGTCCAAGCAAGCCTGACTTCTTATTCAAAATCTCAATCATTTCATCCATTGAAAGATTTTCTTTTTCCATTACAAATTGAACAAGTGAAGGATCAACATCCCCTGAACGAGTACTCATGGTAATACCTGCAAGTGGAGAGAAGCCCATTGACGTATCAAATGATTTTCCATCTTTCACAGCAGTAATTGACGCACCTGAACCTAAGTGGCAGATAATCAACTTAAGGTCTTTTACGTCTTTACCCAACATTTCTGCAGCACGCTTAGATACGTAGCGAACAGAAGTACCGTGTGCTCCGTACTTACGTGCATGATACTTTTCATACCATTCATAAGGAACAGAGTATAAATAATGCGTTGCATCTAAACTTTGGTGGAATGAAGTATCAAATACACCAACTTGTGGAGCATCAGGAAGCAATTTCATGAATGCCTTAATACCTTCACCTTCAGCTGGGTTATGAAGTGGTGCATATTCTTTCAAATCAAATATTCTTTGCAAATTTTCTTCATCAATAATTGCAGAATCTTTAAAGTATTCACCACCAGCAACAATACGGTGTCCAACGCCAGCAATTTCAGTTAAATCTTCTACAACGTTATATTTTTTCAAAGCCTTAAGCAATAAGCCGACAGCTGTTTCTTGATCAGGGATACTTACTTCTTCAACATGTTTTTCACCATTAGCAAGTTTAATTTCAAATGATGAACCGTCAAGACCTACTCTATCTGCCATTCCTTTAGCAATAACTTCTTCATCTGGAATTGAAAATAACTTATATTTAAAGGAAGAGCTACCTGAATTAATTGCTAAAACCTTTTTCATAAAATCCTCCAATTATTCAAATTAATGATTATTTTTAGTATACCACTCGTTAAGTTTTTCATTGAATTTAATCAAAGCTTGTTCATTCTTTAACGAATCCAATTTAGTCAATAATACTTCACTGCTAGTAGCATTTTCACCATGATTTTGGAAAACTAATATAGATTTTTATTAAATTTATTTCTAAACATTTCATTTGGTAATTCCACGATTGCTTTCAAATAGACTTTTTCTGAAAGCCAAGGCATGAAATCAGCTCCACCTTTACCAGACAAAATTGAACTTGGAACTACTAAAAATGCCCAGCCGGCTGGCTTCAAATTCTTAATAATTTGCTCAACAAACAGCAAGTGAGCTAAAGAATGTCCTTTTTCTGACTTAGTAGCAAAATTCTTAGCATTTTCATCAACTGGATAATAACCAATTGGCAAATCAGTAACAACTGCATCTGCAGCTTCAACCATCCATGCTGTCAAAGCATCTTGGCAATATAAATCAATTTTTAAATTATTCAAATGAGCAGAAATATCAGCAAAATTGAGCATTTCTTCATCATTATCAATACCTACTAAATTGTAAATATCTCTTGAATGATTAGCAGATTTCAATTGATTTATTACTGAATATAAAAGTGCACCAGTACCAATCGCAGGATCTACAATTTCTAATTTTTCCTTATTCGGCAACATTTTACGCATAAGCAAAGCAATAACTGTTGAAACAATTGCAGGAGTTGGCATTTGATTAACATCCCTGCCGTCATCAGTAATCGCCTTAAGTGTTAAATAAGTAAAAATTTGAACCTTAATCTTTTGTGGTAATTTTTCATAGTCAAGTGAAGCATACATTTTACTTAATTTAGCAACTGTTGCTTCATCTGGAGCTCCCATTTCTACTTTAATTTTGCCATTTTCAAGATTATCAAAAGTTTCAGTCAAAGCTTCACCGAAAGAAACATTTAAGGCATCTTGTAAAGTAGTTACACAATTCAAGAATTGATTAAAGATTTTTTCTAAATTTCCCATACTTCACCCTTCTTTTTAATTACTCTATTTATTTTAAAGAAAGGTAAATACGGGTGCAAGCAAAGTTAATTATTATCTAAATATTCCACAATCATTTGATTATTTTGAATATTACGATGCAGTATATCTTGATATAATTTAAAAAATAATAAACATGTTGCTAGTACAAGTATGCTACTTAATAACGCACTAGCCTTCAATTTCTTTGGCATAATATTTTTTTGTTTTAACATTATCGGCTTCTTTCTTAGATCTAGGATCTAATTTGAAATATAATTCTGAAACACGACCATCTTTTTCAGTTATCATAATTTTCAACAAATTACCTTTAGCAAAAAACTTTGCTTTATCAACATTTAATACTAATGGCATGTGCCCACCATTAAG
>NZ_BALY01000050.1 GCF_000615445.1 Lactobacillus hamsteri DSM 5661 = JCM 6256
GTAACTTAAAGTCATTAATCTTAATAAATTTATTCAATAACATAATATTGTTTTTATGAATGAAAAAGCTTTTACATATCAAATCTTGTTAAGTATGATGATGTTTCATCTGAATATTTATGGCCACATACTAGAGATTGGTTATGGGGCTTTAAAAATAGCCTTGAAGGAAGATCTTGGCATCATCGTTCTTGGAGAGACAGAGATTAATTAAACAGAGAGAGGAAGAAAATTTTTCTTTCCCTTTTTATTTTATATGATTGGAGAGCTTATGAAATTTGTTAAAAAATTTTTTAAATGGATAGGCATTATAATCTGGGTGTTTTTAATCTTTGCAATTATGCAAGTGCCTCAAGTAGAAACTACACCTACATACGAATTTGAAGGGTGGAAAGAATTCCATGAGATAATGAGGCAAATAAGCATACCGCACCATATCTTTTTAATGGTTTTATTTACAATAATCACTTTAATTATGGAATGGTTTCTATGTAAATGGGTAGGAAATAAATTAGACTTAACTAAGAAGATGACGCTTAAAAAATGGATTTGGGGTATAGTCGGAGGTATAACTTCATACTTAATAGCAAAGTTACTTTTAATTGACCAATCTCAATCTACAGGCACTAATATATATTCTGCAACAGCACAAACAGCATTAGCAATTCCTATGTTTATTGCGATTGTTATGATTGCGCCAGTTTTAGAAGAATTTCTATTTCAAGCCGCAATTCAAAAAGGGATTTTTAAAAAGTTAAATCCATGGATAGCTATAATACTTACGAGTATGTTTTTTGGATTAGCTCACACGGGCGAATTCAATTTTACTTTTTGGAATATATTCATAAGCGGTGGCGTCCCGTTTGCATTTATTTACCAAGAAACAGATGATATTAAAACTCCTATTATCGCTCACTCAGTAAATAATTTAATTCCTTTTATTGTTGCTTATGTTCCGTATATTTTGAGTTTGGTTAAAATGTAAAATGAAGATTATAATAGAAATTAGATTTTAGAAAGTGCCATATTTATGATTGATTGGATAATGGCAGGATTTTATGCGGTCATGCTTTTTACATAATTGTTGGAATTTGTTTGATGATTATATCAATAGCAGTCTTTAGACGTGGCCGTCAAATATCCAAGAGTCTTAAAAAAATGAAAGCAATCTTCGTGTTGTTCAAACATATTTGATTGCCTTTGTTATTTTCTTTGCAGGCTTTTTAAACTTATTTAAATAGACGTATTTCTTTTTATGAAAATTAATATGGAAAGAAAATTTCACAAAAATATTAACAAGAATTGAAGGCAAAACAAAAAAGATCTGAAAATTTAGTTTTTCAGATCTTTTTTATAATATTTATTTGTTTAAACTTGAATGTCTAATACCATAAGTTAGGTAAATAATTACTCCTAAGATGAACCACATTCCAGCATAAATCTTAGCTTGTGAATCCAAACCTAAGAAGACGATTAATGATGCAAGGAATCCTAAGAAAGGTAAAACAGGATAAAGTGGCATCTTGAAAGATGGTTCTTCAATATCCATTCCTTCACGTTTTCTTAATGGATAAATACCAATTGAAACAAACATGAAGGCGATTAAAGTTCCTGCTGAAATAAGTTGTGACAAAGCCGCAAATGGGAAGATTGCGCCAATTAAAATACCGATAAATGAAAGAGAGATCACAGCATTATTGGGACGACGGTTTTTATCAAGTTTTCCTAACCACTTAGGAAGCATCCCGTCACGACCAAATGAGTAAATTAATCTTGAACCAGCCATGCTCATTCCAATTAACGCGGTGAACATTCCCAAAACGGCGATAGTTTGAACAATAACAGCTATAGCCGGATGTCCTGCATAACGAAGAGCAAGTCCAACCGGTTCCGCATTGCCGGCGTATTTTTGATAAGGCACAACGCCTACAAGAACCAAGCCAACACAGACAAATAAAACAACGGCAATGATCAATGAGCCGATAATACCACGTGGCATTGTCTTTTGCGGATTAATTGCTTCTGCAGAGTTAGCTGCAACCGAATCGAAGCCAATATATGAAAGAAAAATCATTGCCACGCCGGCATAAATTCCTTGCCAGCCACCAAATGGGCCATTAGCAGTCATGCGATATTTAGGAATAAACGGAACAAAGTTGCTATGCTTGATAGCAGTTGCGCCCACGACAACGAAAAGCAAGATTGCAAAAACTTTTAAAACAACTAATGCATTTTCTACTCGAGCTGCTCTGTTAAGGCCAACAGATACTAAAACTCCGACAATAGCAATTGAAATGATTGAAAATAAATCGATCACGCCACCATTTGTACCAAAAGCGTTTGATAAATAAGGTGGTAATTTCCAACCTAATGGGGCAATCAAGGCTCGCAAGTTTGCGGAGAGACCTGAGCCTACGAAGGCTAAAGCGATGAAATATTCTGCTAAAAGCGCCCATCCGGCAACCCAGCCCCAAAATTCACCGAATACAACATTAATCCATGAATAGGCTGATCCAGCAAACGGCATTGCAGCTGACATTTCTGCGTAAGCAAATGCCACAAGCCCGGCAGCAATTGCTGCTAAAATAAATGAAATTGCTACAGCAGGACCCGTATGCATGGCAGCAACTTCACCAGGAAGAGTGAAAATTGAAGCAGAAACGATGGTTCCGACACCTAGTGCTAAAATATCCTTAACTTTTAAGGACCTTACCAGATGTCCATCTTTATTTTCATATACACGTGGATCTTCTTTGCGATTCATAGTTTTCCAAAGATTCACAATAATCACTCCTCTTTTTTCTCATTCAATATAATTGATTATTATTAATTTAAGATTAAATTATAATTCATTTCATTTTAACAACGAAAATAGGAACAGTCAATTCTAAAAAGGCGCCTTTTTGCTATACTTAAGAACGGTGAAACTTTTATGGATGAACTTACAAAAAATGAAAAATTAGGTGATCTTTATGCCTATTATGGTTCTTTATTAACTAAGGGACAACAAAGCTATTTTGAAGATTACTACTATAATGATCTTTCTCTAGGAGAGATTGCGATTAATCATGATGTTTCGCGACAAGCGGTATATGATAATTTGCGTCGCTCAAGCAAAGCACTAGAGAATTATGAAAATAAATTGCATATGCAGCGCGATTATAATCATATTGAAGAAGTGTTGGCTGATGTAACTTTGGCAATTGATAATGGTGATGCTTCAGCTGCGAAAAATGAGATAATAAAATTATTAGATCAGATGAGGGGAGAATAGCCCATGGCTTTTGAAAATTTAAGTGAACGAATTCAGAAGGCTTTAAAAAATTTAACAGGTAAGGGTAAGATTTCGGAAGAAGATATTAATAAGGCAAGTCGTGAAATCCGTCTTGCTCTTCTTGAAGCCGATGTAAACTTTAAGGTTGTTAAAGACTTTATTAAAAAGATTAAAAAAGAAGCTCTTGGCAAAGAAGTTCAAGAAAGTTTAAATCCAGGTCAACAAGTCATTAAGATTGTTAATGATGAATTGACTGAAATGATGGGTGAAACAGCAGTTGGCTTAAACAAGTCTAAACATATTCCAACTATTATTATGATGGTTGGTTTGCAAGGTACAGGTAAAACTACAACTGTTGGTAAACTTGCATATCATTTGCAAAAGACCGAAAATGCTCGTCCGCTTTTAATCGCTGGGGATATTTATCGTCCAGCTGCTGTTGATCAGTTAAAGCAAATTGGTGAACAATTAAAAGTTCCGGTTTATAGCGAAGAAAATGAAAAAGATGTTGCTAAGATCGTTCAAGATGGTTTAGCTGAAGCTGATAAGAACAAGAATGACTATGTCATCATCGATACGGCTGGTCGTCTTGAAATTGATGAACCTTTGATGGAAGAACTTGAAAGAGTTAAGAAGGTTTCCGATCCTGATAACATTCTTTTAGTTGTAGACGCGATGACTGGTCAAGCTGCCACAGATGTTGCCAAGGGATTTGACGAACGTCTTGATGTTACCGGCGTGATTCTTACCAAGCTTGATGGTGATACTCGTGGTGGTGCTGCGCTTTCAATTCGTGCCGTTACTGGTAAGCCAATTATTTATACAGGACAAGGTGAAAAGTTAACTGATTTGCAAGACTTCCACCCAGACCGTATGGCTTCCAGAATTTTGGGCATGGGCGACATGCTTACTTTAATCGAACGTGCTCAACAAGACTACGATGCTAAAGAAGCACAAAAAGTTGCTGAAAAGATGAAGGAAAACACCTTTGATTTCAATGACTTTATCGATCAATTAGAGCAAGTTCAAAAGCTGGGACCTTTGGATCAAATTATGAAGATGATCCCAGGAATGGCTAATAACCCTCAACTTAAGAATATGAGCATTGATGAAAAGCAAATTGCACATACTAAGGCGATTGTTTACTCAATGACTGAAGAAGAACGTGAAAACCCAGATATTTTGAATCCAAGTCGTCGAAGAAGAATTGCTGCAGGTTCTGGTCGTCCTGTTGTTGAAGTTAACAGAATGATTAAGCAATTTAAGCAAGCTCGTGACATGATGTCTAAGATTACCAAGGGTAACTTAAAAGGTATGGAGAACTTGCCAGGCATGGATTCACCAATGGCTAAAATGGCAATGAGAAGAATGGGTAAGCAATTTAAGAAGAATAAGCATAAGCGTATGAAGAAGATCAAGAGATTCCATTCTTAAAAAATATTTTCAGCTGTTAAGTAAAAATACTTTACACCTCTGCCAGATAATGGTATATTATTAATCGTTAAGTTTTAGGAGGAAATTATTTATGTCAGTTAAAATTCGTATGCACCGTGCTGGTGCCAAGAGAAAGCCATTCTACAGAATCGTTGTTGCAGACTCACGTATGCCACGTGATGGTCGTTACATCGAACAAGTTGGTTACTACAACCCAGTTTCAACTCCAAAGGAATTGAAGCTTGATGAAGACAAGATCTTTGATTGGCTTCAAAAGGGTGCACAACCTTCAGACACTGTTAGATCACTTATCTCAGGTGCAGGTCTTATGAAGAAGTTGCACGACGCAAAATACAATAAGTAATAACATTACTTTAAAAAGTTTGGAGCCACAAGCTTCAAACTTTTTTTCTTACCTAGATTTAAGGAGAACAAATGCAGTATTACGATGTAGCTAAAATTATCAATACACATGGTTTGAATGGTGAGCTTAAAGTATCTTTGATTACTGATTTTCCTGAAGAAAGATTTTCTGCAGGATCAGAATTGGCATTGAAGGATGATACTGATCGAGTTTTAACAGTGAAAAAAGGTCGTCCATTCAAGCAATTTTGGCTAGTAGAATTCGAAGAAATAACTGATATTGATCAAGCTGAAAAATTAAAGGGAAAGACTTTGGTTATCAGCGAAGCTAATCAACAAGAATTACCAGAAGGCGTATATTATTACCGTGACATTATGGGATGCCAGGTTATCGATAATGATTCTAATGAAGAAATTGGTGAAATTACCGATATTGAATCTCCAGGTGCAAATGATATTTGGTTAGTAAAAGAGAAGAATGGCAATGAATTTTGGCTTCCTTATATTAAAGATGTCGTTAAAAAAGTCGACGTTGAAAATAAAAAGATCTATGTTGAATTAATGGAGGGCCTACGTGATGAAGATTAATGTTTTGACTCTTTTTCCAGATATGTTCACGCCGCTTCAAACATCGATGCTCGGTCGTGGATTGGAAGATAAAAAATGGGATCTTAATTTAGTTAATTTCCGTGATTTTACAACTGATGTTCATCACCATGTCGATGATACGCCTTATGGTGGCGGAGCAGGCATGGTTCTTCAAATTATGCCAATTAAGAAGGCCTTAGATTCTTTGCCTTCAACTGGTAAGGTAATCATTACTGCACCACAAGGTAAGACTTTTAATGAACAAATGGCTCAAGATTGGGCAAAAGAAGAAGAACTAACCTTTATTTGTGGTCATTATGAAGGTTTTGATCAAAGAGTTTATGATTTAGCTGACGAAACTGTTTCAATTGGTGATTATGTTTTAACAGGTGGAGAACTTCCTACAATGAGCATGATTGATGCGACAGTACGTTTGCTTCCAGGAATTTTAGGAAATGCGGCTTCTCCTGTAGAAGAAAGTTTTTCTTATGGACTTCTTGAATATCCGCAATATACTCGTCCCGCTGATTTTGAGGGGCAAAAAGTTCCAGAAGTATTAACAAGCGGCAATCATCAAAAAATTGCGGAATGGCGTCACTATGAAGCTTTGAAAGCTACATATATACATCGACCTGACATGCTTAAGGATCGTGAAATGACGGCTGAAGAAAACAAAATGCTTCGTCAGATTAAGGCAGAGCTTGATTAGAGGCTATTTATCTGGTAAACTAGTTTGCGTGGCAAATGCCATAGATTTTATAAGTTATGGGTGTTCCGCTGGGCGCTAGGCGTGATAATGAATGCCGAAGAAGGAGAAAAATATATTATGGATCCATTAATTGCTGAATTAACTAAAGAACAACTTCGTGACGATATGCCAGAATTCCGCGCAGGTGACACTGTTCGTGTTCACGTACGTGTTGTTGAAGGTTCTCACGAACGTATCCAAATGTTCGAAGGTGTTGTAATCAAGAAGAAGGGTACTGGCATCGGTGCTACTTACACTGTTCGTAAGATTGCTTCAGGTGTTGGTGTTGAACGTACCTTCCCAGTTAACGACCCACGTGTTGCTAAGCTTGAAGTTGTACGTCATGGTCGTGTACGTCGTGCTAAGCTTTACTACTTACGTGACCGTAAGGGTAAGGCTGCAAGAATTGCAGAAGCACGTCGTTAATCTGCAAGATTACGATAAAAGAAAGAGTCAACTCGTTAAGAGTTGGCTCTTTTTTTATGATTAGATTATTAATTCTATATAATTAATAAAAATCGTTGGTAGAGTAGTTGTAACATTGCAAAATTAATTCTATGCAATTAGATAGCAGTTCATATATTAAGTAAAAATATAATATCTAAAGTAAATATGAAATCGGGTTGACACCTTAAAATAGTAG
>NZ_BALY01000049.1 GCF_000615445.1 Lactobacillus hamsteri DSM 5661 = JCM 6256
TAGAATTTTTAGTGGAATAGATTTTTTATTAGAGAGGACTATGTCCTCCTTTTTTATGTAATAAAAAACCTGTTAATAGCTTATCACGAAGATAAGTCATCAACAGGAAAAATTATAGAGCCAAATAAAAATGCGTTAGGAGAATGATCTCTTAACGCATTTTTTTATATCTAATAATTATTTTGCATTTTTCTTTTTCAAAGTCATCATCATTGCAATAAAACTTAATGCATATGCTACAGCATTGATAATCCATCCCATATTGTAAGAACCGGTTTGATCAAAGAATAAACCAACTAAGTATACGGAAGCAGACATTGCAAATGCACCAAGCATATTGATAACAGAAAGAATGTTGCTGTAATCTTTTTCGCCAAATTCTTGTCTAATTAAGTATGGCAAAGCAACTAAACAGACACCTTGACCTAGTCCTAAAACAAATGCAGAAGCGATCAATAACTTGCTGTCGCGTAAAACTACCAATCCGCTCCATCCTATAATCCCTAATATAGAATAGATAAATAGTACTAAGCGAGCGTTGAACTTATCAAGCATATATCCAATAGAAATTTTACCAACTGCAGCACCAATCATTACTCCTGAAACAACAGTTGCAGCTACAATTGGTGAGATACCAATATTGGTAATATGTCCTGAAATATGCTGAACACTGCCTGAAACGAATTGTAAGGCCAGCATAGCAAATGCCAAAGCATAGAAGACAGGAGTATGCAATGCATTCTTTAAAGTCATTCCTGATAAGATCTTTTCGCTATCATCAGAAATGGCTTTCCCAAATGCGGGATGCTTGTCATCAGGCTTAGGTTTAATTGAAATAGCTAACGGAATAAGAATTAATCCTAAAATTAATCCTTCGCCAATAAAGCCGCCTCGCCAACCGGTTTTATTAATGATTTCCGCAATAATTGGGTTGAAGATTGTTCCACCAAATGCAGATAATCCAAGGGAAATCCCCATTACTGTACCTAGTTTTTCGTTAAACCATTTACTTAATAAAACCGGAATAGATAAAGTAATTGCAATTGGCTGACAAATACCGATAATGATCCATGCAATATAGAAATGAATTAAACTATGTGCTACAGACAAGCTTAACATGCTAATAGCAATAAGAGAGAAGCATCCCGTAAGCAGCCAGCGCAAGTTAACCTTTTCCATAATTTTACCCGCAAAAAGCAAAGTAATTGCGGCAGCCGCGTTCTGAAATGTCGTCATCAATGCAACATTAGCACGGCCAACATGGAATTCATTACTGATTGGGCCAAAGAATAATCCAATCGTATTAACGATTAGACCGAAACCAATCATCGATATAAAACAACAAACAATAAAGATCCACCAAGGAACAAAAGATTTCTTGTGAGTCATATTATTCTCAACTTTCTAAAAAGATACTTTTTAATTATATCTAACATTACTTAGTGAATGTTTTAAGAAAATCTAAAGACTAACAAAAAAGAAGTTTGATATAAAACGTCAAACTTCTTTTTATATTTACTATTTATTATCTATTGTTTTTTCTTTTTTAGTAAAATGAATAATCAAACCAATAATAAGTCCAACTGCGCTAAAGCTTATCCAGCTGAAGCCTAAATCGTACATAGGCAGGTGATTTTGTGCAAATTTGATAATTGCTTGTGCCCAGCTCGTATCTCGTAATACAGGAGGCATAGCATTGAATAAATCAAAAATTGCGGGAATTACGGTTAAATAGCAGGTAGTCTTATATACGATTGCATCGCGTTTAAATAATGGTGAAAGAATACCAAGAATAATCAAACTGATTGCAATTGGATATAAGAACATCAAGATTGGTTTCGACCAGGCAATGATTTGATCAAGGCCTAAGTTGGCAAAAATGAATGAAAGCAAACAATTGGCTGTAAGAAAGACTTTATATGAGATCTTAGGGAAACGCTCATTAAAGTCTTGGGCAAAGGCAACAACCAATCCCATTGCAGTACTAAGACATGTAATAGTCGTTAATGTTGCTAAAAGCGCATTACCGACTGTTCCCATGTAATAGTGGGAAATTTGAGAAAGAGTGGTTCCACCGTTAGCACCAATTTTGAATTGATGCAAGCTAGTTGCGCCAAGCCAAATTAAGCAGATATAGATAATAGCAATCCCGGCCATACCCCAAAGACCACTTTTTGCCATAGCAATAGAAACATTCTTTGGCTTTTTAATACCCAAGGCCTTAATAGAGGTAATAACTGTAATACCGAAGATTAATGAAGCTAAGGCATCCATTGTATTATAACCTTGCAAGAATCCGTTAGTATAAGCCATAGAGCTGTTACTATAATCAGCAGTAAAGGTAACTGTCTTTGCACTTCCTAAGGGATGAATAAATGCTAATAAGAAAATAAGGAATAGCATTATCAAAAATACGGGATTAAGAATTTTACCGATTAAATCAGTAATATTTGCTTCCGTAACGGATAAGAAGTAAACAATTAGGAAGAAAATTGCTGTAAAAATAAGCAATCCCCAACCTTGCATCCCTTTAGGCATATATGGTGCGAAACCAATTTCAAATGGAACAGTAGCTGTTCTAGGTGTTGCGCAAAGAGGCCCAATTGTTGCGTGAACTAAAAGCAAAAATGCAGAAGCCGCAAAGCCACCTATAGGTTTGGCTAAATCATAAATACCGTTTGCTCGACTAATACTTAAAGCAAATAATGCCATAAGCGGTAACAAGACACTTGAAGTTAAAAATCCGCCACTTGCCTGTATCCAGTTATTGCCGGCTAACTGTCCTAAATGAACGGGAAAAATTAGGTTTCCGGCACCGAAAAGCATCCCAAAGAATAAGGAAGCAATAATCAAAGTTTTACGTAATGTTATTTTAGAATCTGTCACTATACCATCCTCTCCAAGACATAAAAATATCCTTTAAGCTATTGGCCTAAAGGACATAATTATTCTGTATACTTTGACCTTTAACAAGTAATTCAAATATACCGAATAAGTTTTTTATAGTCAATATTGCATTTTATGAAACCGCTTGAAATTTTTAAAGTCATCTTGTAAACTAGGGACAAATATTTTGAGAAGATAAAATATATGAGGAATAGATTATGAGAATTAAGTATAAAAAGTTATTGTTAGTGGCAGGCATAACATTAATTACATCATTTTGTTTTTCTGAGCAAGTAAAGGCAGATGCTGATCCTGAAATTAAGGCTGATAATTATGCAATGGATGTTAAGTTGAATACTAAGAGGAATCAGCTTAATGAAACAGTGACGATTACTGTTAAGAATAATGGTCAAAATTCAGTTAAAGAAGTAGTAGTACGTAATATTGCTTATGGCGTACTTAAATATAATCGTAAACATTTTAAAAAGCATAATAAAAATGTTAAGACAACCGTTTATAGCGTAAGTGAAGAAGGTAAAAATCTTTCATATAACTATGGTGAGGATCATAGCAATTTATATGTAACTTTACCTAGTGATCTTAAGGCAGGACAAAGTCAAGCCATTACACTAAAGCTAACAACTGATGTACCTTATCGTAAAGACCGTTTTGGCTATCAAAATATTAGGGGAGGAAAGGTTTATAATTTATCATTTTGCTTTCCTTATTTAAGCGATTATCGTAATGGTCAATGGAATTATCATCCATATAGTGATGAAGGTGAGAATAGAAATAACGGTGTATCTAATTATCATGTAAGTTTCTATGCACCTAAGTCGTATAAAGTAGCAGCAACTGGGGATAATTCAATCTTTAATGGTAAGACAACGATTGAGGCAAGGGATGCACGTGACATGGCAATTGTTGCTTCTAATCGTTTTAAGGTTAGTCATGCTAAAGCTGACGGAATTGTGATAAATAATTTTTATTTACCTGGCAAAAAGTCATCTAATTATAATAAGCTGACTAAACAAACGGCAATTGACAGTTTAAAGCTATTTGACAAAAAAGTAGGCAAATATCCCTATAAGGAGTTAGATATTACTGAATATCCATTTAATAACTCAACGGGAGGGATGGAGTATCCTGGTTTGATTATGATTTCAGGTAATGGGTTCCTTAATAAGAAAAAATCACCTAACTCTTATGCTTATACTGAATTAGTTGGAGATGTTAGTCATGAAGTTGCGCATCAATGGTTTTATTCTACCATTGGGACAGATGAATATACTGAACCATGGCTTGATGAAGGTATGGCAGAATTCTTTGAAGAATCTGTTTATGGATTGACCAAAACCCCAAGTCGTACAATGCAGACGAAAATGATGCATGTTAAGTTTACAGATAAGGATAGGCGGAGACTCGTTAAAACATTTAATGCTATTATTAAAATGGATATTAAGGACAATAAGCGTTCAATCATTAATTATCCGTTGAATAAAATACCGAAGGGTAAAGATGAGGCGGATATAGCTTATGATACAGCCAAAATGTTTTATGATGAATTAATGGTAGCAATGGGAAAGCAAAAGTTCTTCCAGGCTATGCAAGACTACTATAGAACATATTATTTAAAGCAGACTACAGGTAGAGAATTTTTAAATATCATTCGCAAATATGATAATTCTAAAAAGGTAAACAAGATAATCTCTAACTTCATAGATCCAAAATATTTATAGATAAAAAAGAGACTCATTGCGAGTCTCTTTTTGTTATTAATTAAATTAAAATTCTTCGTGTTCGTTAGGATCGAAGCGACGACCATTTTCTTTATCAATTGAAACGAGTTTTTGAATTTCATCATTAGTAAGTTTGAAATCAAAAATATCTAAATTGCTAAGTTGGTGATCATAGGAACTGGCTTTAGGAATAGGAACAACGTTCATTTGAGTTTCCCATCTTAAAATAATTTGAGCAGGTGATTTAGCATATTTTTTAGCCAATTGTTGGACAATTTCTTCTTTAAAAGCCTCGCCACCGCGTTGAAGAGGACTCCAAGCTTCAGTGATGATTTTATGTTGATCATCGTATTCACGAACTTGTTTATTAGAACAATAAGGATGAAGTTCGACTTGGTTTACAGCAGGAGTAACTCCAGTTTCTTTAATTAAACGATCAATATGCTCAGGTTCAAAGTTTGAAACACCAATAGAACGAATTAATCCAAATTTTTGAGCATCAATTAAGGCTTGCCAAGCTTCAACGTATTTGTCTTCTTTAGGGTTTGGCCAATGAATAAGGTATAGGTCAAAGTAATCCAGATCTGCCGAATAGAGTGATTCTTGAATTTGATTGATGGCTTCTTGGTAGCTGTGATGACGCCCTGGAAGCTTAGAAGTAATAAAAATATTATCACGAGAAATGCTACTTTGTTTTACAGCATGGCCAACAGCGCCTTCGTTTTCATAATTAACAGCGGAATCAAGTAAACGGTAGCCGTTAGTTAATGCGGCACGAATAGCCGCCACACCTTGGGAACCGTTTAATTTATAGGTGCCAAAACCAAGAGCAGGAATGCGATTGCCATCATTTAAGGAAAAATATTTCATTTATTAGATCCTTTCATATATAATTCTTTTCTATTTAGTTTAGTATATAAATAATTAATATTTCAAATATACTGTTTATTTATCAAAATAAAAAATATCCAAGCTTTAACTCAATGTCATTAAGTTAAGACATTGACAAAGCTGACTTTATGAACCGAATCATTTGATTCGGTTCTTTTTCTTTTTAAAATAAAAAGTGAGCAGAGTTTATTAGCCCTTCTGCTCACTTTTATCATATTATCTGGTCTTTCATAGAAAGGTTGTGTCTCTCATGAAATCCCTTCATTTAAACATTTTAAAACTGATGGATAGTATTATCAATAAAATCGCTGCCAACATTCATGATTTTTCCGTTTCAGATCAGGCCTTTACCCGTTGCCGCAAACTTAATCCGACTGATTTAATTAAGCTGATTCTCAACATGGGAGCGGGCAGTCTGAACTCGGAAATTTTTCATGCTTTTCCTGATGTGAATTCCAGAATGACGGCTTCAGCTTTCGAACAACAAAAGGCTAAATTAAAGCCCGAGTGTTTTAAAGAAATTATGTTGGAGCTTAGTCGGGCAAACGATGCACTGCAGCTGCTGGATAATAAATATTTAGTTGCGGCAATTGACGGTTCTGATTTTGATCAGCCGTTTAATCCTAAGTCGGAAAATATTTTTCAAGGCAAAGATGGCCGAAGATATTGCCAGGTTCACGTAAACGCCCTCTATGATGTTTTAAACAAACTATATCTGGACTTGATTTTTCAACCGCGCCAAAAGATGGATGAACGTGAAGCGGCTCTTGCAATGTTAAAGAACTTGGCGCAGCGAGAAAAAGATTTTATAGTTTTAATGGACCGTGGCTACAGCAGCTTTAATTTAATTGAGAACTGCAATCGACTTAAGCATTGCCACTATGTTATCAGAACTAAGACTGGATATGGCGGGATTAAAGAAATCGCTGCAATGTCGGATAATGAATACGACATTGATTTATCTTGCAAAGTAACCTCATTGCATCGCTATTACATGACTCACAAGGACACGGAAAAATTTCTTCATTTGATTCTTCACCCCAAGCATCATCATAAAACTGCTTTTTCCAAATACACTAAAGATCAACGCTGGGACTTTGGAAATATATGCAATGTAAATTTCCGAGTGTGCAAGTTTAGAATCAATTCGCCAGGTTCAGACGATGAGTGGGAAGTGCTCATCACCAATTTAGACCGAGACGAATTTCCTTTAGCCAGAATGAAAGAGATCTATCATCTTCGCTGGGGAATAGAGACTTCTTTTAGAGAGCTTAAATACGATTTAAGCGGAGTGCAGTTTCATTCTAAAAAAGACCAGTTTGTTTATATGGAATTATACGCCCATTTCGCAATGTATAATGCCGTGAGTTTATCAGTAATTGCAAGCCCAAAGCCATATTCTCAAGGAAAATATCAATACCAAATAGACTTTAAAATGGCCTGCTGTGTTTGGCGACGATATTTTAATATAAGTGATAATTCAGATGTAATCTTTACTCAATTACTGCTGGATATGGCATTTTATTTAACTCCAATCAGGCCAGGAAGAAAAGACAAGCGAAATTTAAAAGCTAAATTAGTGGTCGGTTTTCCTTATCGTTTAGCCGCATAAGTTAATTTTTAAGCCAGTTGTCTAGGATGGCTTATTTGTGCTGTCAAAAAA
>NZ_BALY01000048.1 GCF_000615445.1 Lactobacillus hamsteri DSM 5661 = JCM 6256
TCTTTCTAAAATCAAATCTTGCGTAACTATACATTTAATTATAGTTTATTTATCAACGATGTAAACGCTTAATTTATAAAAAGCTAGTTAAACAAAAATCCACCCCTAGAGGTGGATTCTCATTATTCATTCTTATAGTCTGTACTCTTGCTAGTATTTTCCCATTTATGAATTTCATTTAATCGATTTGTCATTTCACCAGTCGCAAAGTCAACGGCATCACTACCTAATAACAACCGAGTTGGATATTCATCCTTTTGAATTGCATCATAAATCACCTTTCCAGCTTTCATTGGATCGCCAGGTTGTTTATGATCATTAGGAATATCTTTCTTTCGATCAATTTCATCTAATTTTTTGTCGTATTCCGCAATTTTATCATTAGTTTCTTTTAAATTATCGCCATAAAAATTAGTTCTGAAACTGCCAGGCTCAACAATCATTACTTTGATTCCAAATGGAACTACTTCTCTTTGTAATCCATCTGACAGTAATTCTAATGCGGACTTGCTTGCAGCGTAAAATGATGATCCAATTCCACCTTGAATTGCGTCAACGGAAGAAATATTAATAATTGCCCCACTTTTACTTTTACGCATTTCTGGTAAAAATGCTTGCGTCAAGGTAAGTGGACCAAAAAGATTAGTATCGAAAAGCTGTTTAATTTCTTCACGTTTTCCTTCTTCAATAGTGGCTAAATAACCATAACCAGCATTATTGACTAAGACATCTACTTTAGACATTTTATTTTGAACAAATTCGATAAAATGCTTTACTGAATCTTTTTTCCCGAATTCTAATTCTGCGGGAATACAGAGATCAGGGTATTTCTTAGCTAATTCATCTAATTTGTCAATATTTCGGGAAGTTACAATAACTTGATTTCCTGCTTCTAATGCAGCAATCGCGATACCTTTACCAATTCCTGATGATGCTCCGGTAATAATCCAATTTTTCATATATAACCTCTTAAGTTTAAAAATTTTACTTTTAGATTATTATCACCTAAAACCATCCTAAAAACCAATATTATGTACTTTAATTAATAATTATTATGTAAAACTGTATTAGCTATTATCGCTTATTTTCTTTATAATGATTACCGTATTTAATTATTGGAGTGAATAATATGAAAAGAAGTAAAAAGATAATATGGAGTATTCTCCTACTAATTGTAATTCTAGTTGTAGCAACTGTTAGTTACTTACATTTTTCGACTTATCAACCATCACATCAAGCTCAAATTGCAAGTCAGGTAGCAACCGAAACGAATGAAGTAACTACTTTTAAAGCAAAACACAATAAAATGACGGTAATCTTCTACCCTGGCGCTTTGGTAAAACCAGATTCATATTCTATATGGGCAAAACAAGTATCTCAAGCTGGATATACAGTAAAAATTGCACATTTTCCATTAAATATGGCAATTTTTTTACGTCAATGCAGCTAATAATTTAATCAATACTAAAAAGCAAAACTATGTAGTAGGTGGTCATTCTTTAGGTGGCGCAATGGCCACGCGATATGCTAATAATATAAAGAATCGCCATTTAAAAGGAATATTCTTTTTAGGAGCTTATGCTGATGAAAAGGGAAATCTTTCGAATAAGAATATTTCTGCTTTATCTATTGTAGCTAGTCGTGATGGTGTTTTAAATTGGGATAAGTACAAAGCAAACAAAAAGTATTTGCCAGCAGATACAAAATTTGAAATTATTAAAGGTGGAAATCATGGTGGCTTTGGTTCTTATGGACCACAAAAAGGAGATCGAACCGCTACTATTTCTAATCGAATGCAGCAAAACATGATTGCTAAGCGGCTGATTGCTTGGTTAAATAGCATAAATTAAGAAATTTTTGTAATAAATATTATCGATATATTAAAATTTAATTACTAACTTTCCTTTAGTATTTGTATATGGCAAAATTAATATAAGCTATCGGAAAGGAACCAATTAAGTGAATCATATTAAAAGAATAATTAGCGTGACTCTAAACTCTGACCTAGTTTCAACAGTAAAGCATTGTTTAGCTAAAATTGGTCTTAATCAAGGAACTTTCATTAGCGGCTTTATTCATTTTATAGCTAACAATAAAATACTACCATTTAAGAAATTAACGAGAACAGAGGAAGAAACAGCTTGTAAAATTTCTACAATAAGAGCTTTAGAAAATAATGAATGCGAATTTGAAAAGAAAAAGACGATTCAAAAATCTATAAATGAAGAAGCTTTTATTGTTGCTAAGCAAGTTTTACAAGATTATAAATTAACCGTTAGTCATGCTATACGTATGCTTTATGAGACATTTGTTATTACAGGAAAAATGCCTTATCAATTCGAACTGCTACCAATAGCAGAATGAAAAAGACGCCAAAAAGGCGCCTTTTTTTTATTGCTTTAAAGTATTTTCATAATTATAAGTATGTTCAATGGTCCCATCGCTATTTAATACAACAACATTCCCATCATTATGTGGATAAATTTTAGGATCAGAATGAGAACCACCATCAGTAAATATTCTTGCTGCTTCTCCATCATACTGAATAGTTCTTACAGGATTTAGTATCGATGCATTAACTGATCTTCCGTCATCATATTGACCCGAAATTGCAGAGGTTGGAGTATGTCCAGTTATAATAGTCTTATTAGTTAGATTATGTGCGAATACCGGTTCATCCCTGTGATTATACCAATAATCTTGCCGTGCCCAAATTCTAAAAAAATCATATGTATATTGATGACGGGCAATATTTAACTCAGTGGCATAGTTAGATGGATCGTCATAGTTTTTATCACAATGTATACCAGCATGAACAAAAATGAACTGAGGTGTTTCATACATTATTGGTAATTCAGATAGAAATTTATAATATTTGCTTTGTTGTACTACTTTAGGACTAACAACTTCATTAAATAATTGCTTAAGAGTATCAGCTCCACTATTGTAAAACCAAATACCATCTTGATGCTCTTTATGTTCAGCATAATTTAGAAGCATCTGTTCATGATTTCCTTTAAGAACAATGGCTCCTTCATCCCTAGCCCTAATTAAATAATCAAGAACATCTTTAACATTATTTCGTCCATCTATATAGTCTCCGCCAGTTACAAGAAGCGCATTTGGAAAATCTTCTCTTGCTTGATCGATAAGTTTTAATGTCTCTTCATTGCCATGAATATCCGAGATAAAAATATATTTATCAGTATCTTTACATGATTTAAGAGTTTGATTGATCAGTTTTGCCAAAGTAAGCGCCCCTTTCAATAAATACATTACGGTTTAGTATGTATTTATTATACTCTTAAATTAAGAAAATATGAAAAATATAACAAAATATTATTATATATATTTGCTTCCTTCACTAATTGAAAGCTTATCTAGGTTGTCTCTATGCTCTTCAATAAAATTCTTAACCCAAGTTGGATTAGTTTTTGAATAATCTCTAAGTGCCCAGCCTATTGCTTTATTTATAAAAAATTCATTACTATTCAAATTATTGCAAATGATTTTGGACAATAAATCTGTATTCATTTTTTCTTTTCGAAGCAATTGATGTTCAATCGCTACCCTTCTCACCCAAAAATCTGGATCTACCGACCAATCGAGCATTAGTTGATCAACTCTACTGTCTCTTAAACCTAAATCTCCAAATAACTTCATTAAAGAATCAATAGTATCCCACCATTCTTTGCTTCTAACATACTTTTCAATTTTAGGAATGTCCTCATAATTGAGATACTTTTTCATATTAAGTAAATAGTCACAGACAAAATATTGAAATTCTCGGTGATCATCATTCCAAGCTTCATCTAATAATTGCCAATCAATTTCTTTATTCTTCTTTGCGGCTTTTAATACATCTTTGTAAACTTCTCTTCTTTGAGGAGATTGTAATCCGTAAAAGGGAAACTGATTACGCATATATCCTTCTAATTGTTGAGCTTTTTCAGTGTCAGCAAGGGTAATAAACTTCTCTTTAATACTTTGATACATAACTATTTACACTTTCTTTATGTTAAATCATATATTTTCTAACATATAGCATCCCTACCAAAGAAAGACTAACTAACATTCCCCCAAGCCACATTAAAGAATCATTCTTTTCATTAGTTTTTGGTAACTTATTACGATGTACTCGTCTATGTCTATACTTATAATCTTTACTATGGTATCTATCATCCCAATTTTCTTTATAAGCAAAATGTTTATATCGATTATACTTATATGGTTGATATTTATTTCTATCTCTATCTTCCATATGGGATGAATCACTATCTTTATTTTTATTCTTATAATCTATTTTACTATAATCAGCCTTATTACTCTGCTCATTATACTTTTCAAAGCTATCATCATTATCAGAATCACTAGGCATACTATCCAAAGCTATAGTGTTAATTCTTATTTTAAGGTTAGTATTAGGAACAATACTCTGATAGCTCTTTTCTTTTAAAGATACTTTATTATTAAAACTTATCTGATTATGATCTGTTACTTTGCTTCGATAAGACATTACTATTTCATACTTAGGTAATTGCTTAGCATTTAGATTAAAATAGATCTTATTATTAGTTACTTTCAACTTCAGATTTGGAAAAATCTTTCTTAATTGGCTTAAAGTATACTCTATATCATGTCTTTCTTTATAAAGTATTTTGAATTTTATACTATCCAGATCAATCTCTTGACCGTCAGATAATTCAGATATAGTCCATCCCTTACTGGATAATGGTAAACTCCATTCAATATAATCTTTCTCCATCTGCTCATCAGGTATAACATTAGCAAAGACGTTTTTTTTCATCTAAAAAAGTAGTATTGCCCATTACCTTTATAAGCATCTCATCATTATTAAATCTTACTTTTAAAGAATGTTCCTTATTATCTGTATTTCGAACTTGTAGATTAAAGCTAAAAAATCCATTTATTTTATAAGAATTAGGCAAACCATCATCAATAACGATTACAGCCTTATCCCTAGATACAGTACAAAAGCCAACCTTAATTTTTTGATTCTTGTTTTTATCAAGGATATAAACGTCTTTTTCTTCACTGATAGCCGTTAAATATGCCTTATTATTTTTATCTTTACTATCCCAATTTACAACAATTCTTTGTCCTGACTTAATTTCTCCAGAATAGTTAAGAACTACACTTATAAAATCCCCGTCAGAATATTCTGTTCTAGTCTTTTGCGTTTTTTGATCCAGCACATATATGTTATTAGAACCTATATTTATTCTATCAGCAGCATTTACTGGCTTACACTGCATGAACATTGAAATGGCTACGATAATGCTAAATAAGATCGCCCACATAAATGGAAGGGAGCAATCAATTCTCCGCTGTTTTTTCACTATTGTTTCCTCACTTATAGTCTAAAATGATTTATTCGAATTGCGCGCAATAGTGTTTATGTCACCGACTATACAGAGCAAAATAAAAAGTGTCAATAACCTTGATAAATCAATAACTAGAGAACCCCTCTGAGTAAATTTTGATTTTATCAGGATTGTTGACACTGATTTTTATATAAAATAACTAAAAATTTTTTCTAGCACGGTAATTAATTAGTCGGCCACGAAGTTTATTAATTTTCTTTTTAGTTCTTTTCACTTTATTTTGTAAAAGCAAGTTATGCCAATATCTTAGCGCTACCCAAATTGACAGACGATTATACCAATTATAATCATGCTTTAGATAATTATAGGCACTTTTAAAATTCATAAGATGTGCTTCTGTAATAAATTGATTTCTCGTCCAATTATACTTATAAGTTTTATGATCAGAAATGCTAATTTTCCTTACTTTACCTACAGTTAAGCGCGTCTGATCTCTCACATATTGACTAGTTGAGACTGTTAGATAGTTGCCAATCATAGAATTTTTCCAAAAATGATTTTGCTTTTTCTCTAACAATAAAGCTTCTCGAAGCACACGACTGACACAATACCATTTTTGATCACCATTAGGGAATTCAATTAAGCACCAAATATACTGTCTTTTATTCGACATTAACTCATACCTCGCTATTGTCCTTCTCTACTATTATATCAGTCTTAACTTTTACAAAATATCAGAATTTTTAATCCATTACTGCTACAATAGGTATAGACAATGGATTATTTATATAAATCTACAATATCATAAATTATATTTACGCGAGAAGGTATTATGAAAGCAAAATTTTTATATTTATTTAGCATTGCCGCTTCAGTTGGATTATTTGTATCATCTGGTAAAATCGTGCAAGCTGACGAAGTAAATACTAGTAATCAAAGTACTGTTCAAAGTACAAAACAAGATAATAATCAAAATCAAGAAAATCAACAATCTCAACATAATCAACAGCCTACCGAAAGTAATAAGCCTAACAATTCTAATTCCAATCAGACTGAAGAAAATAATAAAGAAAATAATTCGCAATCTTCTAATAATACAAGCACTCAACCTAATGCAAAACCTCAAGGCAAAACCGGCTGGGTAATTAAGAATAATAATCATTATTACTTGAAGAACGGCAAGGCATTAAAGGGGCTTAAAAAGATTAATTCTTCATGGTATCTGTTTGATAAAAACGGTATTATGTTGAAAGATGTCAGAAAGATTCCTAAAAAATCAAGTTACGGTTATTTTGATGAAACTGGCAAACGTAAATTCAAGAATACCAAGACCAAAAAGGCGTATTATTGGATCAATAAAAACGGCTCAATAACTGGGATTAAGAATAATGCCAAGGTGATTTCTCAACGCCCTGAAATGCCAACGGGATGCGAAATTACTGCCGTAACTATGATGCTTAATTTTGCCGGTAAAAAAGTTACGAAACACCAAGCCGCAAAAATTATGCCTCGTAGCAGCAATCCTAATAAAGGCTTTATTGGCTCACCATATAAGAAATTTCCAGGTGGTTATTGGGTAGCTCCCAATGGTGTTAAACCCGTCGTAGAACATTATCTGGGCAAAGCCGTTAATATGACTAATTGCAGTTTATCAGCAATTAAAAAGAAGCTTTTGCGTTCTCACTTGGTTGTTGCCTGGGTTGGCTGGTTTGACGGTTTTTCTAACCATGCAATTACATTGACAGGCTACCATGATAAGACCATTTATTATAATGATCCCTGGACTGGAACCAAACGCAAAATGAGTGAAGATACATTTCTTCGTCATTGGGCATTAGATGGTCACCGCGCTTTAAGCTATTAATAGAAAATAAA
>NZ_BALY01000047.1 GCF_000615445.1 Lactobacillus hamsteri DSM 5661 = JCM 6256
TCAAAAATAAAAAAACATTGTGTAATTCTTACACAATGTTTTAAAGTAATTTCCACTAAAAATTACTGAGTAACATACTATTTTACGTGAACCAAAGTGTACTTTCTCTTACCCTTACGGATAATTACGTACTTACCATCGAAGGCACTCGATGGATCAATATCAAATTCCAAATCTTGTTCACGATCGCCGTTAACGTAAATAGCACCATTTTTTACATCTTCACGAGCTTGACGCTTAGATGGTTCAATCTTTGTATCAACCAAGAAATCAACAATATTCTTAGCTTCTGCAGAAGTTTCAGCACTTGGAGCTGACTTCAAGCCTTGTTCAATTTGAGTTACTGACAAGTCTTTAATATTGCCTGAGAACAAAGCATCAGTGATCATTTGAGCTTCCTTAAGACCATCTTCGCCGTGAACGAACTTAGTAACTTCTTCAGCAAGCTTCTTTTGAGCAGCGCGTTTCCAAGGTTCTTTTTCAGTCTTTTCAGCTAAGTCTTCAATTTCTTCACGTGAAAGGAAAGTGAAGTACTTAAGGTATTTAACAACGTCACGGTCATCTTGGTTAATCCAGAATTGGTAGAATTCGTAAGGACTAGTCTTTTCTGGATCAAGCCATACAGCACCACCAGCTGACTTACCAAATTTAGTACCGTCAGCCTTAAGCATTAATGGAATAGTTAAACCAAATGCTGGACGATCTGCACCTTCAAGCTTGTGAATCAAATCGATACCTGCAGTAATATTGCCCCATTGATCACTACCACCAATTTCAAGTTGAACACCGTTATCCTTGTTCAAGTGATGGAAATCGATAGCTTGCAAAATTTGGTAAGTAAATTCAGTAAATGAAATACCATTTTCAAGACGACTAGCAACAACGTCTTTGTTAAGCATGTTATTAACTTGGAAGAATTTACCGTAATCACGAAGGAAATCAACTAAATTCAATTTGCCAAGCCAATCTGCGTTATCTACAATTTCAAAGTTTTCAGTACCAAATAATTTCTTCATTTGGTTAGTTAAGCATTCTTCATTGTGCTTAACTTGCTCTGCAGTTTGAAGAACACGTTCAGTCTTACGGCCAGATGGGTCACCGATTGAACCTGTTGCCCCACCAATTAAAATTACTGGATGGTAACCTGCCATTTGGAATCTCTTTAAAATCATAAATGGAATAAGGTGTCCAATATGAAGAGAGTCACCAGTTGGGTCTGTACCACAGTACAAAGCAAGATCATCATGTTCTGCTAAGTATTTGCGTAAACCTTCTTCATCGGTTTGTTGATTAATAGCACCACGCCATTTTAAATCTTCTAAAATGTCAAATTTTGCCATAATATCCTCCAATAAAAAACGTCCCTCGAAGATTTCTCTTCAAGGGACGACTAAATTTCATCATTAGCCGTGGTACCACCCACGTTCACGCTTTTTGCGCCTCAAAAAGTCTTTACGGGAACAACCCCACCTGTATTTCGTCAAACTCGGCCTGCCTAGCTCACACCTACCGCTAGTTCTCTGAACTCTGAACCGAATTGCTACTTCATTAGTAATGATGTTACTTAGTTTTATTCAAATAGTCAACCATTATTCTAATTTTTATTTAACAAAAAAGATTGGATCATTTGTCCAATCTTTTTCTTATTATAAATTATCTGTAAAAGCCTTTAGCTGATAAACCATAAGCATCGCCAGCCGTCATATCATATTGAACGGTTTCGTAATCCTTAAGCAAAGCTTGTTGCTCAGAAGTCAAACTCTTAGGATCAACCTTGCGGCCCTTTTGATCAACCATTTCAAAGCCCTTATCGCCTTCAAAGTTAATTGAAATTGCAGGAAGCTTCTTGTGAACTTCAGTAAGAAGAGCTTGGTAAGGAGTTACCTTTGAATTAGTTTGTTCAAGCATCATTGCAATAAAGTCACTAGTATTTACATAGTTAGTGTTCTTAGTAAGCTTGCTCTTAGCACCGTGGTCACGAGCATACTTATTTGAGTAAATAAAGTAGCGTGTTGAGTGCATTTGAATTGGATATTGAGATGTGTAGCTTTGTGACAAAATACTTGGATAGTGGTCACCATAGAAGACAACAGTAATTGGCTTCTTAATCTTATCGATTTGACCAATAAATTGCTTTACAGCCTTATCAGTGTATTGAACACCCTTGATATAAGTTGCCATTTGTTGTTTAACAGCTCCACCCTTGAACAAATCACCTGAGATCTTGCCCATGTATTCATTCTTTGGATACCAATCGTTGTAAGGCATGTGGTTTTGAATTGAAATCAAATTAATAAATTGACCATCCTTACGTGAATTGATTTGACGAAGACCATTAGCATAAGTAGTAAAGTCTGAGTTATAACTACTCTTGCCAAGTTTCTTTTGATCAATAATCTTATACTTAGAACCTAAGTATTCGAACTTATTAAATTTAAATCTCTTGTAATCTTCTACTCTTGAGTAATAAGTACCAATGAATGGGTGAACAGCTGATTTATATGCAAAGCTCATACCTATAGTTGGGTAGAATTTATATCTTGGAACAACTTGAACATATGGTGTCAAAGTTGATCTAAACATTCCCATGTTAAGCCCAGTTAAGGTTTCCCATTCCATGTTGGCAGTACCACCACCATAACCTGCACTAAGCATATTTCCGTAAGTTCCACGTTTTTGCATAGTTTGAATAAACTTAACAGGATTTGGAGCAGATTTATCAATCTTAATAGTTGGGAAAGTATATGGATCAACAAAACTTTCACTCAAGTTAAAGACAACAGTCTGATTCTTAAGCTCATTCTTTCTTGACTTATTAATTTCATCAGCAACCTTTTGGTATTTGCTGTTTAAATGATTAATAGTTGATTGAGAATAATTCTCAGGTTTATTCATGATTTGCAAATCAATATAGTTCAAGAAGTTCAAAACTGGACCATTGATTTGAATATCACGTTCTGGATTTCTAAATGATTGCTTGTTGTCAAAACCACGATTAATGTGATAAATAATTCCACCATCATGGTTGAAACGAAGTGGGGTCAAGAATAAAAGCAAACTAAGAAGTGCCCAAATTCCTCTACGCTTCCATGAACCCTTTTTCTTAATAGGGAATTTGATTTCAAGGAAAATATCTAAAGCAATGATAATAATCAACGCAATTCCAACTACGATCAATAACTTTTGACCAATCATTGGAATCAAAGTCTTCATGTTTGCAGCTTCACTCAATTCACTTGGGTAAATAGGTTCACCACGTAAATTAAGCTTAACCTTGTTGGCAACAGCCCAACCAATTGCGACCACACTGACTAAGACTGTTGAAGTCCAATAACGTGTAGTTACAAAGTAGAAAATTGCAAACATCGCATCAAGGAAGATAGCTGTCAAAATAATTGCAAAGAATCTCGTTCCAAGCAAGAAAATAACTGCATTAATATCAGTCGCAGTAGTAATTTGAATACGTAAATTGTCTGATTCAATTAAGAATGAAGCAAAGCTCAAGATATAGAACCAGCCCCAGGTTAACAATCTAACACGATTTTCAATTACCCAAGCTACAGTACCATTCCAAGCATCAACAACAATTTCAGCTAAGTTGTTACGCTTACCTAAAAGCAAAACAGTTCTTCTAAATGGCTTAATTCTAAATAAATATTTTTCGTAAAGCTTAGTTAATAATAAACTGATAATCATCATAATAATGATCATCAAGAATTTATTAAGCCCCGCACTATTAGTAAAGCGGAACGATCTCATAAGTCCGCCAGTAACCGGCGCATCCATGAACACAATTACTGGAATGAAGTAACGCATTTCACGAGCTGTAAATGAAACTATTACTTTTCTAAAAATAAGAAAGGCAGTAATTACCATAAGAGCCATAAATGGTGAAGTAGGGTTATTCAAAAAGAATCGATTCCAAGCTTCTACACCATTGCTTCGTCCAGATAATAATTGATACCAATAAACCCCATTAAAGCCGGGAACACCAACTAAAACGACTAAGAATGATAAAATTCCGCCAAGAATGGTCCATTTAAATACTTTGCTGTTAATTGATAAATGAGCTAAAAACATTCCCCATGCAAAGTACAAAATCAAATAAACACCATAAATGGAGTAATTAAATTCCATGGTCCCAGCACTTGTAGCAAAGCCAACTACAGTTAGACCACTAAGAAGAAGCAAATTTTGTTTGGTTGTTAGTTTATGTTGCAAATCATACAAATATGGTTGCAATAATAAACTGAAAATCAAGCCTGCTAAAAGTACTGACGTACTAGTCAATACTGGGAAGAAAACTCCCCAAAGACGCCACATATTAAAGCGACCTGGTAATCTGAAGAAATAAACCAAATACAATAGCACTAAAGTTACAACAGCTAACAGCCAAAATCTAAAGCTTTCAGTTGGATGAACTTTTTTCTTGCTATAAACTGCACCAAATACCATTGGTACAAAAATCATTGTGGCATTCTGTGCCATTACAGGGATAAATCTAAGCAAACTTCCCAATGGAAATCGGCTTAATGAACCACCAAAGTGATAAACCTGTACTAGCATGAAGAAAGTTGCCAAAAGCAAACATCCAATTTGCCATAATGTCAAAGATTTCTTTTTACTTTCTTTCATCTGTCCTAGTCTCTAATCCTTATAAAAATTACTACGCTTTTATACCCAACTTTTTTTTAATCGAATATAAAATGTCCACTTTTTTACCATTACCGGTTAAAAAGTCTACAATATCTTTTCTAAATTTAAAAGCCATAATTGCTGTAATAATTAGAAAGATAATTCCTGCTTCTCTTGCATAAATTATTGTATAAATACTAAATAACAACATAAACACAAGAGGCGGAATTGTTAAGTTTTGCATTACCGCTGTCAGCAATAATGCAATGAGCAATGTAATAAGTCCAGCCTTCCAATCATAACTTACGGCTAAAAGCGCTGAAACAGCGACACCTTTACCGCCTTTAAAATGATGCCAAATTGGAAAACAATGTCCTAAAATTAGGCCCAATCCTGCATAAGATAGATAAATCTTGCCTGGAAACAAGAAATACACAATAAACAGAGCTATTACTGTTTTTAAAAGATCACCGGCACAAGTCATAATTCCAAACTTCTTGCCAAAAACAGCACCCATATTGGCTGTTCCAGGATTTCCAGAACCATATTTAGTCGGATCAAGTTTTAAAGCGAGCCGTCCAACAATCATCGCAAATAAGAAGTTACCGAAGAAGTAACCAATAATCGTAGCCCAAAGCCGCGCCATTAATTACCACCTTCTTCTACATAATCATAAATATGATATTCTTGAACTTTGCTACTACCAAACTTAAAGCCGTTCTCAATATTTTTGGTATTTTGAAAAGTTTCATTATTGTTAATAGTTTCCGGTTCAAGCCCTAATTCCTTGCGACAATAATCAGAAGCACGCTGCAATTCTTCAGTAGATTGAACTTGATATGCTGCTTCATTAATTTTGGCATCATATCCATGTAAATAATCGCTTTTTTCATGATCAGCACAACTACGATAGTTCATAGCAATTTGTTGTAAAGCACTAAATGGCAAGTTAGTTTTTACATTCCCAGATACGGAAGTCAAAATTGAATCAAGATTTGACAACGAACTAACTGAAACTGCTTTTTTAATTAAAGTTGTAATAACTTGTCTTTGTCTTTCTTGTCGACCATAATCTCCACGTGGATCATCATAACGCATTCTGGAGTAGGCAAGCGCACTACCACCACCCATGTGTGTTAGCTTACCTTTTTTAAAGATATATCCTCCATATTCGAAACTCAAAGTTGGACGAATATTAATCCCCCCAACATAGCGAATCATTTTCATAATTCCGCCCATGTTGACAACAGCATAATATTTAATTGGCACATTAATCAATTTAGAAACTGAATCCATCGCCATCCTGCTGCCACCTAATGGATAAGCCGCATTGATTTTTTCAACTTTAAACTCATCATTACCGACCATTTGTGCCATCGTATCACGGGGGATAGACATTAGAGTATAGTGCTTCTTTTGCGGATTAACAATTGCTAAAATCATCGTATCCGTATTACCAACCTTTTCGGTTCGATCAAGCGCTCCTGTATCTGTCCCCATCAGCAAAACTGCGAATTTATGTTTCCCATTGAATTCGCCCTTTTTGATTTGAACTTGGGTATGTGGATCATATGTCTTATCGACTGCATTTTTAGTCTTAAAATAAACATAGCCAAAATAAGCAGCAACCCCTAAAGCTATAACCACAACGAACGTAATGGACCAAGCCAAAATATGATATTTTTTGTTATATTCTTTCGAATGTAATTGAACTCGACTGTTATTCGGTTTATTATCGTTATTCTTCATATTTACTACCTAATATTAAGTAAAAATCACAATGAATGTATTATAGCAAAAAAAGCAGATCACTGCCGACCTGCTTTTCTATCTTATTAAAATCGTTAATTTCTTTAAGCAATAGTGAAACTTAATTCAAGATTTTGCTTTGTTTCGCCGGCCAACTTTATTTTATTGCTTACAAAGTCAATTTGTTTCTCAGAAATTTCGACTTTAAAATCCGTTGGCTCAATAGTGATTGTATGATCATCTTCATTTTTCAAGATTACTGAGTTAACAGCTTTTTCACTATCCCAACCTGCAATTATTGGAACATTGAGTTCTAATGAGAACGGCATTTCTTTATTAGAATTATTCTTTAATAAAAATGAAACTTTCACTTGATTGCCTTCAATGGTATAAGTTACCATGACCTCAAAGTGATATGGGAATTTTTTATAACTTTCTGGTGTATCAATTAGAGTAAGACTAACGCGTGCGTCTCCTTTATCGACAACTGTCCAAGGAAGATCAAGCGCCCAGTTATTATCATGATCAATGCCAGAAAAGGCAATCGACACAGTCTCTTGCTTATCATCGGTTTGGAGGTAATCAAAGTTCTCGGTTTGAGAAACAAGGTGATTCATCCCCGCTCCATTCTCATCAACAGAGACCTGCAAGAGAGAATTTTCAATTGTTTGCATATTGTTTCTCCCAACTATATATCAATAATAAGTTTGCACTTAAAAAGAGCAACTGTCAATTCTACTCACAACATGCACAAAATATGAATGAAAATATCTTAACTAATGTTTAAAACAAAATAATTTTTCATCTAATAATTTAACTTTTAATAAATTCCAAATTTTTATAAAAATAGTTTAACATACATCATTTATAATCTTAATAAGTCCTATTATATCAAACAAATTTCTTATTATCCCCATCATTTGATTAATC
>NZ_BALY01000046.1 GCF_000615445.1 Lactobacillus hamsteri DSM 5661 = JCM 6256
TGGGGTGCTTTTTTGATAGAAAATACTGTGTAAAGTTGATATAATTGACTATGAAAAAAGGGAGCTAGCAAATGAAACTAGTCCCTTATGAGCAGAATTCCACTTTGGTGGCAGCTGTCTCAATTAATAGTTAATTTTATTTTTTTATATAAAAAATAACCACGATGAGCTTGGCGGCTGAGTGGCTATTTTTTTGCTTCTTTTTTCTCTTAGCCTTGATACCAATCAAAATAAGATTAAAGATTAGCTCAAGAACCAAAAGGGTTATCTTGATAAGCATAAATTGCTGTCACTCCTTTCTACATGGAAGAATAATAGAATCACTTCCCTTCGAAAGACGACAACTGCCACTAAAGCCCATAAATTTTCTACTCGTAAAAATTATACTAAAAGAATATTTGTTTAAACAAGCGAACAAGAAAAAATACTATTTTTAGCCATGAAAAAACCGCGATCTAAGATTTCTCTAGGTCGCGGTCTTTTTATTCAATTATTCTTTTTTCTTCATATTTGAGAAGTCTTTTGGGGCAACTCTCTTAATATAGGATGGATTTGGACGTCCCAAAATTAAAGGAACACGTTCAACAACCGTATCCGCATATTCCAAGCCGAACCATGAAGCTGGGTTGGATGACAAGTTTTGAAGCCATACACGAGCTTCGACCATCCATTTTTCCCAACCAGTTAATTGGGTTTGTGGTGAAATTACGTCGTTAACGATAACGAATGAGAAGTCACCAACATCACGTCCAGGAGTTGTTGTATATTCCTGTGGTTGTGGTTCAATCGTACCATCGGCGATCAAATCATGAACGATTTGACGAATGTAGACGTTCACGCTGGTTTGCTTCTTAAATCCTAAGAAAAGCTGAACGTTAATTACATTCTTAGTACCATAAGTGTTTACTGCGTATTCAGCGGTAAATGGTTCGTTAGTAACGTTAACTGTTACGAACCAGTAAGCTCCAGCACGTTTAGGGCGTTTATCCAAAATTGAGTACAAAATTTCACGTTTAATGAATTTGTTGTACTTAACCTTAGCCATGTAAACCAAGTTAGTAGCGTAGGTTGGGTAATCTTCATCGTGACTCAAGTTGGTAAGCATGCTGGTGTATTCGTCCAAACGAACGTAGCATTGCGAGATTCACGCTTGTCACGAATCTTGTTGCCGTAGAACCAAACATACATAATGCCTAAGATGAAGCCAGTGATGATTAATGAAACGTAACCACCGTGAGTGAATTTACTCAAACTTGAAGCCATGAACATAATGTTCAAGAAGCCGAAGAAGATGAGGAAAATCCAGTCCCAGAAAGTTTGGTGAACGTTCTTTGATTTCATTCTTAACCATTCGAAAAGCATGATGGTTGTCATAAGCATTGAAATAGTGATGGACAAACCATAAGCTGCTTCCATGTGAGCTGAAGTTTGGAAGTAAAGAACTAAAGCAATAGTTGCGCAACAAAGCATCTTGTTAACAGATGGAATGTAAATCTGACCCTTTTCAGTTGATGGGTAGATGATGTTCATTCTTGGCAAGAACTTAAGTCCGCTGGCTTCAGCTACCAAAGTAAATGATCCGGTGATCAAAGCTTGAGAAGCGATAACTGCGGCGATCGTTGCTAAAACGATAGCTGCTAAACGAATATTGGATGGGATGATTTCAAAGAATGGGTTGAAATCACCGCCGTGAGCTTGATAGTTAGGATTATTTAAAATCCAAACACCTTGGCCAAAGTAGTTCAAAGCAAGGCAAACAAAAACGTATGGCCATGAACCAATAATATTGCCTTTACCAACGTGGCCAACGTCAGAATACAAAGCTTCAGCACCAGTTGTGGCAAGGAAGATTGATCCTAAGATAAAAATTCCTGCCTTATTGTATGGGCTAACCAACAATTTAATTGCGTAAATTGGGTTGATGGCTTGTAAGATGGAAAGATCGCCCATCATGTTCATTGCGCCAATTACGCCCAAGAAGGTGAACCAAATAAACATGATTGGTCCGAAAGCTTTACCAATGATACTTGTACCCATTCGCTGAATCATGAAAAGCAGCAGCAGGATGACCACGGTAATCGCAATAACCATTGATTGCGTATTAACAGGGATGTTTCCTGAGCCGAATTCCATTCCTTTAAGTCCTTCGATCGCGGTTGTAACCGTAACTGCCGGAGTTAAAGTACCATCGGCCAAGATCGCAGCCCCACCGATTAGGGCAGGCAAAACTAACCATTTAGCACGTTTACGGATTAACGCATAAAGCGCAAAGATACCACCTTCGCCGTGGTTGGTTGCTTTCAAGGCAATAATCACAGTTTGAAGGGTGGTAAGAAGGGTAACAGTCCATAAAACAAGTGAAATAGAACCAATTATAAAGTCACGGTTAACGTTGGCGATGCCGCCGTTACCAGCAACGATTGATTTCATAACATAAAGAGGACTCGTACCGATATCACCGTAGACGATACCAATAGCGATCAGAAGGCCTGCCGCTGTTGTCCGTTTTTTCAAATTCTTTGTCATATTAGTACTTCCTTAACGAAAATATCTCATTTTTATGAAAAAAAGAATGCCACGCGACATTCTTTAAAACATATCTATTTTCATCTATTTAAAGGAAGTTATCAAGACCCAAAATTAGGAATTTTGTGGATATCTTTTTGGAGAGACTCTTTTAATGGTAATTTCGTTCTGATTTCCGAGAATCAAAGGCACCCGTTCGACCACGGTATCAGCGAATTCTAGGCCGAACCAAGAAGCCGGATTGGAAGAAAGATTTTGTAACCATACACGCGCCTGCACCATAAATTTTTCATAGCCCGTTAATTGCGTTTGTGGTGAAATTACGTCATTAACAATGACAAATGAGAAATCACCAACGTCACGACCAGGCGTTGTGGTAAATTCCTGCGGTTGTGCTTCGATAGTGCCATCTTTGATTAAATCATGAACGATTTGACGCAGATAGACATTCACGCTGGTTTGTTTTCTAAAACCAAGATAAAGCTGGACGTTAATCACATTTTTCGTACCAAAAGTATTAACAGCATATTCGGCAGTGTATGGCTCGTTTGTAACGTTAACCGTCACGAACCAATAGGCTTTTGCTCGCTTAGGCCGTTTATCAAGAATCGAGTAAAGCATTTCGCGCTTGATAAATTTATTGTATTTAACTTTGGCCATGTAAACGAGGTTGGTAGCGTAAATCGGGTAATCGTCGTTATGACTTAATTCGGTAAGCATGTTGGTGTATTCGTCCAAACGCACATAAGCATTTTTAGCTTCGCGCTTGTCACGAATCTTGTTGCCGTAGAACCAAACATACATGATGCCAAGAATAAAGCCGGCGATTAATACCGTTACGTAACCACCATGCAAGAATTTCGTTAAGCTAGAAATTAAGAACATGCCTTCAATGAATGCAAAAGCAATCAGGAAAGGAACCCGCAAGTAAAGTGGCGTTTTCTTTTGTCCCAAGTATTCAAATAAAAGCAAAGTCGTCATCAGCATTGTTACAGTAATTGCCAAGCCGTAGGCTGCTTCCATATGATGGGAAGTTCTGAATAAAACGACGATAGCGATGGTAACCACACAGATCATCTTATTAATAGAAGGAATATAGATTTGTCCTTTTTCTGTGGAAGGATAAATAATGTTCATCTTTGGCAAAAACTTCAAACCGCTGGCTTCGGCTACTAAAGTGAATGATCCGGTGATCAAAGCTTGAGAAGCAATGATGGCTGCGATAGTTGCAAGAATGATTGCGAAAATACGCAAGTTTTGTGGGACAACTTCAAAGAAAGGATTGAAGTCGCCATTAGTGTGGTAATTAGGATTTTGAAGAATCCAAACACCTTGGCCCAGGTAGTTTAAGGCAAGGCAAACAAAAACGTAAGGCCAGGAGCCCATGATGTTGGCTTTGCCGACGTGACCAACGTCTGAGTAAAGGGCTTCGGCACCGGTTGTTGCTAAGAAAATTGAACCTAAAATGAGGATGCCGACCTTGTTGGCGGGACTAAATAAAATTCTGATGGCATGAACAGGATTGATTGCTTCAAGAATTGACCAATCTTGACTCATGTTAACGAGACCGACAACGCCTAAGAAGGTGAACCAAACAAGCATGATGGGGCCGAAAGCTTTACCGATGAGACTTGTTCCCATTCTTTGAATTGAAAACAGCAAAAGCAAAATCACGATAGTGATAATGATCACCATATCCTGCGTTTGAACAGGGATGGCAGAGCCGAATTTCATGTTTTTAAGCCCTTCGATGGCGGTTGTAACCGTCACGGCTGGCGTTAAGGTCCCGTCGGCAAGAAGAGCTGCGCCTCCGACTAAGGCAGGAATAACGAGCCATTTGGCTCTTTTTCTAACTAAAGCATAGAGCGAGAAAATTCCACCTTCGCCGTGGTTGGTCGCCTTAAGTGCGATAAGCACATATTTTACGGTTGTAAGCAAAGTTACAGTCCAAAGAACAAGTGAAATAGAACCAACGATAAATTCGCGGTTAACATTAGCGATTCCACCGTTTTCGGAAACGATGGATTTCATTACATAGAGCGGACTAGTTCCGATATCGCCGTAAACAATACCAATGGCGATTAGTAAGCCCGCAAGCGTCATCTTGCTCTTTTTTGAACTTTTTGACATAAGCATTACCTGTTTTTGAAAAATATCAAATTACTTTCAAAATATAAAAATAAAATTTCACCTAGTATATATAATCGGGTGCAAATTAGCAATACTAAACAGCAGTTATTTTTACAAAATTTAGAATGATTTAAAAAATATAAAAAATAAGGTGATTTTCGGTAATTTGGCGATTTTTTGCGTACTTAAATATGGAGGGAGTTTTTGCTCTCAAATTTAATTTAAGGAGCAAATATGGCCGAAGAAAATTTAACAATTACGCGGGACTTAATCTTTGGGCACGTTATGAGTAATGAAGAAAACTGTAAAGAATTGCTTCAACTTATTTTGCCCAATATTGATATAAAAAAGATCTATGTTGAACCGCAAAAGGAAATCAATAGTCATTTGAAAGGGAGAAATGTGCGTTTCGATCTTTGGATAGTGGACGGTAATGGGATTAAGTATGATATCGAAATGCAAATTAAAGATGATCATAATTTAGGTGTAAGATCCCGATATTATCAATCTAAAATTGATGAAGAAACTTTGGATAAAGGGGACGATTATTTAAAGTTAAATCCATCTTTTGTTATTTTCTTGTGTGTTTTTGATCCTTTTGGATTAGATCAAAAATATTATCGTTTTAAAATGGTGGATACTGAAAATAACAATTTATGTTTGAATACGAGATCTGAGGTTATTGTTTTAAACTCAAAAGGTCAGCATGGTAAAATTAATGTAGAACTACAAAAATTTTTAGATTTCATGAATGGGTATGTTGATAGAAATGATGCATACATATCTAGATTAGATAATGATATTAAAAAATATATTTCAAGCCCTGAATGGAGGCGTGACCAAATGAACTTAGCTGTAAAGTTAGCAGATCAAAAACATGAAGATAATATTGACGCGATTGAAAAGATAATTAAGATGCTCAGGAGAATGGGGAAATCTGATTCTGAGATAAAAGATGAAATTTTTGATGCATTTGGTGATGATTTTTACAAAGGCGACTTAGATCAAATTTTGGCCGAGCGTGGAATTAAATAGAAAAGACACAAAAAAAGCAGCCCAAACGGACTGCTTTTTTCTTTTTAATTATGACAATGAACCTGCGATCTTGCCACGGCGCTTTTCGTACCAAGTGCTCCAGTCTTCGTAAGTCTTCATTTCCTTAGGATCGATATCTTCGTCCTTAGAAATTTCATCAAGCAAAGCCTTGAAGTTGTAGTCATGGTATTGAAGAACATGCTTGATCAAAGTCTTGCGTGGGAAGTGAATGTTGTTGAGCAAGTACTTGTTGATGTCAATCATGTTGTGACTCTTGTCGTATAAGTTAATGATTTCCAAATCATCTAAGTCGAATTGAGCGATGTAGAAGTTAGCGAAAATCTTTAAGTAATCAGGTTGTTCCTTGAATTCTTCAGGTTCCATAGTTACGCGATTAGCTTCTGGCATAACAACCTTAAGTTCAGGGTTTTCTTCTTCTTCCTTTTCTTCTTCTTCGGCCTTTTGATTGGTGTTCTTTTCTTCTTCAGTCAATTTAGGGCACTCCTTTTTTATAAAAAATCGGTAAGTCAACCTTAATTTTACCGAGTTTGATCGTTAAAGGCAACTGCTAAGATAAGGTTAATAATCTAAATTAGTTGTTTGAGTCATGTCATTACTTCATCCATATTATTGTTTTTAGGGATGAAAATCGAGTATAATATAATAAAGAAAAAGAGATCAACCTGCCAGTTGATCTCTTGGGTGAATCATGTTAACGATGACTTGTCCAACTGATTAATAATTCTTAATTAATAATCGCTGCTGGTGCATCAGCAAGGCGGTTATTTTTTTCTCTCATCAAAAAATTTGATTAGAGTAATCACTAATGAAATAAGGAGAATGACAAAACTGCCAAAGTCCAACATTAGTGTTAACGCATCTGCGACAGACACGATTTGACTGCTCCTTTCTGTTAAGATCTGAATAGTTATGGAATAGAACCATAAGCATCATCTCCTTGAGTCCAGAACAAGTCACCGCCTCAATAATTCACTTAAGTAAAATTATACCAAACACTTATTCCTAAAGAGAAAAGAAAAGTAAAATAAACTAAAAAGCATCGCATAACGCGGTGCTTCTTTAGTTTAATTCTATTTCTTCAAATAACTTTCAACGTCATCCTTGGTAATTTGGCTTGGCTTTGCTTGGCTATCTTGATTTACACTGCGGTATAAATTAATCATATCTTGCGGACTCCAAGCTGATGAATTGTAACCAAGAGAATCAAGCTGCTTCTTAATCTCGCTAAGAGTATCAGCCTGAACGGTTTGGCCATTTACCGTGTGATCGCCAGTATGGTGATTCTTGATTTCATTATCAACGGAAGACTGCGAGCTAGAAGATTCGCTAGATTCTGATGAATTTTCTGAGGTGGATTGATCATCTTCCTTATTATCAGTCGAACTTTGTTTATCTTCTTCGTCATTATCTAAAGCAAGCTTCTTCACGCGTTTTACGCCATCTTGGGCCAGTTTCAAATATTTGGCATAGTATTTTCCATTAATATAAGGAAGATCGATGACATCTTGATAATCGCTTAAAGCATCATCATATTCTTCATTATCTTCGTTTTCGCGAGCTTTGGTGAGAAGAGGCTTAATTTCATTGTCGATATTGGCTTTGACTTCTTCTAGCGCCTTTTTCAAAGAGCGAGCATGACTGGTCAGAACATGATAGCCGTTAGCTTGATTAGCGGCTTTTTTTGCACTGGAAATTGCTAGTGCGAAGCGATAGTTTTTAGCATCGCTAACCGCGTCAGCCATCATATCGGCTTGGGTACTGTAAGCGTGCGCCTTTTTCGTACTTTTGATTTGATAAGCTTTTTCAAAAATGCGACTTGCCTTGGCGTACTTTTTGGCTTTGACTAAAGTTTTGCCGTCTTCCATTGTTTCACTATAAGAGGAAGCACTGCTGTTTTGGGATGGATGCTGATATATCCAAAAACCACCGCAAATTATGATGACGATAGCTATTAAACCCGTCCAAATAAGGGATTTCTTCATCTGTATCTCTCCTTTTTTCTCTATATTATATTGCCTAAGAAAACTTTTTAGAATTTTTTTGAAAAAATTTGGCACATTTTTGGCCGCTCATTCGTTAGTAATAGTGTAAGATATCTCGCGCGCAGGATTGATTACGAAATCTCTATATCTACAAAATCTACATTATTAATAAGGATGGTAAAAAATATGACTAAATCATTAGCTACAAAATCAATTCAATATGCATTTTCTAATTTTGGAAAATATGGTGATAAAAATAAGAATCGTATTTTTAAGAATGTAAGGGTCGACGCGGAAGATGAAGCCGTTGTAAAAGTAGGAAAGACTTTGGCCGTTTTAATGGGTGATAGTCTTCATGGCGCGATGGAAGTCGTTAAGCGTGACATTGAAATCACTGACTAATATTAAAAGAGTGTACAAATTGATGGAATTTACCGGGGATGTAGCTTAAAAAAGCATACACGAAATAAAATTAAGGAGAATTAACAGATGAAAAACCAATCAAAAGAAATTAAGACTTTAAGATTAACTTTTAAGAATGGCGAAGGCAAGAAGAATAGCCTTAGCGTTCAAGGTCCAGCTGAATTAAAGAAGGAAGAAGTTATTCAATGCATGCAAGATATTGCGTCAGCCAATATTTTCGCAAAAGAAGGGATTGATTTGTATAAGGAACCTCAATCTGCGACAGTTGTTACTAGAAATTCTTATATTGTCTTCGATGCTGAAAAGCCTACTGACAGTAAGCAAGACTAATCTTTACTTGCTTGATGAAATTGTTGAGTTCTTTCTAAATAAAATTAAACATAATCCTTTCAGTAAATGAATAGTAGAGTGGAAATATTACAAAAGTACGGTTTGTTTGTCAAAAGCTTGTAAAATTTCTATATCTGTAAAAATCGGAATAAAACAAGAAAAGACGGGTATTTGCCCGTCTTTTCTTGTTTTAACAGTAATTTGTATTGAAAAATCATTAAGAAAATTTAAAGTTATGGCATGTGATTTATATTACAAAGCTAAAATATTAATGTTTTTAGCTTGCTTTTAAAGCTTGAGGTTAGTACAATATGAATCGTGGTAAGTAATAGG
>NZ_BALY01000045.1 GCF_000615445.1 Lactobacillus hamsteri DSM 5661 = JCM 6256
ACAAATGCACGGCGGTCTGAATGACCGTCTTTTTTGTTACAAAAAATTCAGATGCAAAAAAGCTAAGATCCAACATAGATCTTAGCTTTTTCATTGTGATTATTACTTTCTTATGTGAGCCTAAAGATTATTCAAAGTTTACTACTTTAACGTTAAGTAATTCATTACATCCACTATTTCCAAGCATTTCTTTTAGACTTTTTATATTAACTCCCTATAATCCTTACGCAGACAAGGAGTACAGCTATTTACTCTAACCCTAAATAAAAGATCGAATCAACATTTTGAGTTTCGTGCAAATAATCTTCAAAATATGGCAAGGTGAATTTCACATATCCCATCTTAGCAGAAACAACTAAATTTCTTTCAATCGCACGTCTACGATATTGTGCAACAAAAACATTGCTCTTCCCCAAAATTTTAGCAATTTCATCCAACTTGTGGTTGCCACATACTGCATAAAGATATTTTTGATCCATTGTAGAAATTTCTGAAAAGATTTTTTGATAAGCATTATTGTATAACGTATTTTTATATTCTTGCATGATTTCTTCTACATCTGTTAATGTCGGTACATTACCATTAACATGGTTGAATAAGATATATCCTAATAATTGAAAGGCATAAGAATATCCTTTAGTCATATTCGTTAACTTGGTCGCAACAGAATTATCACATTTAAATACTTTCATGTAAGTATTGTAAATATCTAATTTTTGTAATGGGCTGACTTCCTCTGCATCACTTTTTAATTCTGGTACATCACCAAATGTTGGATTAAATGGGTTTTTATTCATTTTTAAATCCTTTTAAATCTAAAATATATTTTTAAATCTTTTTAAATTCTTTTAAATCTATATCTATATTTTAAATCCTTTTAAATCTAAAAAACACAAAAATAACATTTTCCATAATTCTTATGCAGGCAAGGAGTTGAGCATCATTTTTAATTTCCATTCTCAAATTTTTAAAACTTTTTTCGGTAAAATTTCGATTTTTTGCACATATATATATGAGGGGGATAAAACTTCTCATTAAATACCTTAAACATTATTTATGTCATTCTATATCATTTTACATATCACTTTATACACACTTTATACACAACTTCTATTTTTATTTTCCCCCTTAGTCGAAATTATCCAAAAAAGAAGCTAGGATCTCTTTCCCCCTAGCTTCTTTTTGTATATCTTTTAGTTTTAATTATTAGTAATAGTGTGTAATATTATTTATTTAAAAATTTATCGATTCGCTCAGAAAAATCCTGCGAATACTGAAAGAAACTCATATGCCCAGCATCAGGATAAATATGCAAAATACTATTAGGAATTTCTTCCTTTAATTTATACGAATTAATTGTTGGAACCATAACATCATGATCACCGTTCACAATGAACTACACCGGCACTAAAATACCGGTGTAGTTCATATCAATATCAAGGAATATAAATTATGGGATACATTCAGTTAGCATTAGCAATTATTGGAGAAATCATCGGAACTAACTTGTTAAAAGCTTCTGACGGCTTTACCAAGCCATTGCCAACTATTTCATCATTGGTCGCATATGTCGCATGTTTTTATTTTTTATCTTTGGCCTTAAAAACCGTCAACTTGAGTGCAGCGTATGCTACATGGAGTGGTGTTGGCATTATTCTTACCACGCTTATCGCTGTTGTCTTTTGGCATGATAAGGTTTCAATTCCTGAAATTATTGGAATCGTGCTAATCATTGTCGGCGTAGTGGTTTGCAATCTTTTTTCAAACGCACATTAAAAAGCAGGCCCTAGGGTCTGCTTTTTATTAAGTAAGAGGTTGAACTTTTATTTTAAAACAAAAAAAGAACTTAGCCTTTCGACTAAGTTCTTCATCAAGTTATGCTGACTAGAGGATTCGAACCTCCGACCTCATCATTACTAGTGACGTGCTCTGCCAACTGAGCTAAGTCAGCAACTTCGTAGTTGTTTCACCCGACAACAGTATTTATTAAACCATAGGAATTAGACTTGCGCAAGTCTTTTTTTGAATTTTTTTTGATTTTTCCTGAAAAACTGTATTTATCAAGCTTTTATATTAGAATGGAGATTGTTAATACTAATTGAATTATAGAAAGTGTGATTCCATGACAGGTCTGGAAAGTTTAGCACCTTTACCAATCCAATTGGATTGGCTGTTGAGAATTATTGTCGCTGCTGTCTGCGGGGCTGTAATCGGCTATGAACGTGCAGTTCAAAGAAAAAGCGCCGGAGTCAGAACGCACATCGTTGTTGCGATTGCTTCCGCTTTATTCATGATCGTTTCCAAGTATGGCTTTGCAGATTTATTAAACATGCACGACATCGCACTCGACCCTTCAAGAATTGCCGCTCAGATCGTAACAGGTATTTCCTTCATCGGCGCAGGTACAATTCTTGTCCGCAGAGAACAGATTTCAGGTTTAACTACAGCTGCTGGTGTTTGGGCAACTGCCGCAATCGGTATGGCCGTCGGAGCTGGAATGTATTTAATCGGAGTCTTATCAACAGCATTCCTTTTCCTTATTCAGGTTCTCTTTCACGACGACACGCTCATCAACAAGATTATTCTTCATGTTCGTTTTAATATTCAAATTGAGGCAATTAATAAGCATCACATCTTGCCGAAGATTCAAGAAGAATTAAAAGAAAACCAAGTTGAAAATGTTTCCGTTAAAATCCTTGATGTTAGTGATGAACGCATTGTCTTCAGTGTTGATGGCATTATCAACAATAAGAAAGATGAAAATGATATCATCATGGCATTGCGTAAATATCCTGATATAACTCGAATCAGTTATACTCGTGGCGGTAAGTAAATTTAAACTTAAGAACCCTTCAGGGGTTCTTTTTTCATGCTTTCAGAAAAAATTGTTAAAATGGTTATATTAACTATTTTTAAGGAAAGGATTGATCTTATGCAAGGCTCTTTAGATTATCTACGCTGCGTGGTGATTTTAGTTTCGACCAACAGCCATTCAACAGTGTTGACGCATCTTTATTTGCATCCTTAGTCTACTTACCCGTAGATTCATCTGCCGCTGGTCATACGCTCAATGAAGTGGCTAACAAACTTCGCGAACTTCCTTCCTTTCAACATCAAATGCATGATGAAACAGGCGCTGAAATTTGGCTTCTTCCAGTAAGTCCTCGCTTTGGCAAAATTGAAATTCTTAATTGGACAAATCGCTTGGAAAAAAAGCCCCACCCATTGCAATTTACTGCCGCAACTTTTCGGATTAACAAAAATACTATTTTAATTTCTTACCGCGGTACCGACAGTTCCATGATTGGCTGGAACGAAGACATGAACATGAATTACATGCCTGAAGTCTACGGTCAAAACGTAGCCGCTGCTTACCTTAATAACATGGCAAAGAAATTTCCCAACGATAAAATCTATTTAGTAGGTCACTCTAAAGGCGGCAACTTTGCTCAATATTCTTTAAGCGCCGTTCGTCCTGCCGTACAAGACCGTATCATCAAGGCCTTAAGTTTTGACGGACCCGGATTTTTTCATAAGGTCTATCATAGTGACGGCTTCGTGCGCACCATGAAAAAAATGAAGACTTATTTACCCGAAGCTTCAATTATCGGAACAATGCTCGATCACCCTGAACGGGTTTTAATTGTTAAAAGCGATGCGCCAATGAAAGATCAACATGATCCACGGCGCTGGGCCGTTGGTCGCAACAGTTTCGTTTTAGCAGAAAGCCTAACAACTGGAGCCAGAATTTTACGGCACGCTTTAATTCATTTTAATCATTCTATTCCTGATTCTAAGCGTGGCGAAATGTTTTCCGCACTTTTTGATGCTTTTGAAAACTCAGAAATTCGTGACGTTAACCAAATTACAACCCACAAGATAGTTGGGACGTATCGATTAGGGCGCGTGCTTTTATCGCTTGATCCGGATCAACGTCAAATTCTTAATAGTATTTTCAGTGATATTTGGAATACTTATCGCTCTAACATGAATTTGCCATTTATTGATGGAGAATTTCAATATTATCCAAAAAGCAATGATTCAAAAAAGGCACCTATTTTCTTTGAATTCTACGATCCAGATCAACCAAACTTAAAACTTCCAAACAAGCTTCTTACTAAGAAAGACAGTCGTGCAGAAAGAATTAAGAATCATATTAGAAGACATGCTAAAGATAAAGATACTACAGACAAGAATTAAATTGTTTCATGTGTAACACAAAAAAGTTCCAGTAGAAACTGGAACTTTTTTATTTTGGATTCATTTTTGAAATTATTTATTTTTTATTAATTAGTTTTACGATTCATCATGCCAAGGATGAATGAAACAATTAATACTAAGATAACGGCACCCAAGATTGAAGGAACAATAGCCATTCCTGCTACTTGAGGACCCCATGAGCCTAATAATGCTTGGCCAAGTGATGAACCAATTAAGCCGGCTAAAATGTTAGCAATCCAGCCCATTGATTGTCCACGACCAGTAATTGCGCCTGCAATTAATCCGATTACGCCACCAACGATTAATACCCATAACCAATGCAACATCTTAAGTCACTCCTTCTTCTTTTCTACGTTCAATTTCTTCTTTGGCATCGTTTATTTTATCTTTAACTTTGCCTTTTGCTTTTTGCGCCTTGCCTTCTGCTTCACGCAACTTGTCGCCGGTAACTTTACCTTCTGCTTCTTTCAGCGCGCCGACAACTTTATCTTTAAGACCTGACTTGTCTTTTACCATTTTTCTCACCTCTATTTTTTAGTTTTTTTGTATACTTTAATATTACACAAATAGTGACGCCGTGTCATTATTTTTATAATAAAAAAGCTCAGCTTAATATTTTATTAATAAACTGGGCTTTCTTATCGTATTATTACTTATTTAATTCTGCCTTAGCAAGTTCATAATCGCCAAGAGTTGCTGAACCGTTGTGGGCTACAGCTGGACGAACAATTAATTTATCCAAATCAGGTGTAGCTACATAATTATTGTTAAAGTCATCAAAGAATTTACGTACTTTAACCAAATCATCTTCGTTCAATACTGAACCACCAACAACCATTACATCAGGACGAGCAGTCATGTAAACATTGAACAATAATTGAGCTACGTAGTAAGCAACGTAAGTAAATACCTTGTTGTCACGTGCCAATTTTTCCCCAGGAATGCCTGTACGACCTTCAAGTGAAGGACCGGCTGCCATTCCTTCTACACAAGCGTCTCCGTGGAATGGACAATTACCCTTATAATCATCACCAGGGTAGCGCTTAATAAGCATGTGGCCCATTTCTGGGTGGTTATTAAGGCCTAAGAACTTACCGCCTTGAACAATACCAGCACCAACACCGGTTCCAATAGTTACATAGAAGTAGCTCTTGGTATCGTCTTTACCACGAGCAATATATTCACCGTAACAAGATGCATTAACATCAGTTGTCATTGCAACAGGAATACCCAATTCTTTTTCAAAGAAGCCTTTTACATTAGTGCCTGACCAACCTGGCTTTGGCGTATCCAAAATGTAGCCATACGTACGTGAATTTGGATCAATATCAATTGGACCAAAAGTTCCGATACCTAAAGCATCAATGTGGTGCTCCTTAAAGAAATCTGCACTCTTTTGTAAAGTTTCATCTGCAGTTGTAGTAGGGATTCTATCCTTAGCAATTGTCTTGCCACTTTCTACATCTTGAACTGCCACAATAAATTTTGTACCGCCGGCTTCAATACTGCCAACATATTTTTTATCTGCCATTTTCTATTCCTTTTCCGTTATTGATTTATTTCCCTAGTTAAGTTTTTGTTTTACGTATTTCCTATTAATTATATGAAAAAAGCATAGTATGTGTAAAGGCTTTCAGCTATATGTAATACTTTTTATTTACATATAAAAATACTCTAGCCTTTCGACCAGAGTATTAATCATTAACTATTTGGCGTATCATGCGCATAATCCAAATTTGAAAAACGATTATATGGTTTAGAAAACATCAATTTAACCGTTCCTCTGCTTCCTGAACGGTTCTTTTCAATGATAACTTCTACTTCACCGTTATCGTCTTCTGCACCAACCTCGCCATTATCTCCGCCTTCCTCGCTATCATCATTTTCATCACGATAATAATCATCACGATAAAGGAAAGATACGATATCGGCATCCTGTTCAATAGAACCAGATTCACGAATATCGGACAAAACCGGACGCTTATCCTGACGTTGTTCAACAGAACGAGAAAGCTGCGACAGAGCAATTACTGGTACATGAAGTTCCTTAGCCAGTTTCTTTAATTGACGAGAAATTGCGGAAACTTCTTGTTGCCGTGATTCGCTACGCGGACCTTCAATAAGCTGCAAGTAATCGATGACAATCAAGCCTAAATTGCCTTTTTCTTTAGCAAGTCTTCGTGACTTAGCACGGATTTCACTCATTTTAATACCAGGCGTATCGTCAATATAAATACTGGTATTAGCAAGTGAGCCTGAAGCAACTACTAACTTGCGCCATTCATCTTCATCAAGCTGACCTGTTCTAAGATGCTGAGAATTGATTAAGCCTTCTGAGGCAAGCATTCTCTGCACTAATTGTTCTCCACTCATTTCAAGAGAGAACATTGCGACAGTTTTATCAGTATGAAGACCAACGAATTGTGCAACATTCAAAGCAAATGAAGTTTTACCAACACCTGGACGAGCAGCAATAATGATTAATTCATCTTCGTGAAAACCTGTTGTCATTTTATCCAATTCTTGGAAACCAGTCGGAAGACCCGTAACCATGTTGCCATCATCAGGAATATTGTTGATGTCTTCAACTGCTGAGTTAACAATATCTTTGATAACTCTGAAGCCACCAGTATTATTCTCTGATGAAACGTTCATGATCTCGCTTTCGGCATCATCCAAAATGTCGGTTACGTCATCTGAACCATCAATTGCGTTAGTGATAATCTTTTGGCTGGCAGCGATTAATCTTCTGAGAAGAGACTTACGATGCACAATTTTAGCATAATAAGTCACGTGTTCAGCAGTTGGCGTAGATAGTGCCAACTGCGAAACATAAGCAATACCGCCAATATCATCTAACTGATTTTTCTTAGTTAATTCATCTTGTAAGGTTAACGGATCAATTGCATCCCCACGATCTGATAAATCCAGCATCGCTTGATAAATTAATCTATTAGCCCGCTCATAGAAATCCTCAGGCGTTACAACTGCACTTGCATCGGCAATTGCTTCAGGATCAATAAAAATCGCACCTAAGACCGCTTTTTCAGCTTCTGAATCATGCGGAATTTGTTGAGAAACAATGTTATCCATCAATCAAACCACTTTTTACAAAATTAGTCTTGTTCAGTAATGTGAACGCGAATTGTACCTTCAACACCCTTGAACAATTTAACAGGAACATTAGTATAACCCAAAGCCTTAATTGGTTCTGGAAGACTCAATTTACGCTTATCAATTTTAATACCGTATTGCTTTTCCAAGCCTTCAACGATCTTCTTACCAGAAATTGAACCAAATAAACGAGCATCTGTGCCGGCCTTAGACTTGAAGTTAACAACAGTTTCATCCTTATCAAGGATAGCCTTAATCTTTTCAGCTTCAGCCTTTTCAGCTTCATAAGCAGCCTTTTCATTAGCAGCAACACGTTCTAAAGTGTGCATGTTAGCCTTATTTGCTGGCTTAGCCATGCCACGCTTAAACAAAAAGTTTTGTGCATAGCCATCTGGAACATTCTTAACATCGCCGCGCTTGCCACGACCTCTAACGTCTTTAGTAAAAATAACTTTCATTGTTTTTCTCCTTTTTATTCATTTTCCTTTTCATACTCATCAATCGCTTTAAGCAATTGTTCACGAGCTTGATCAACCGTTACATTCTTAATTTGAGTTGCGGCATTAGACAAGTGACCACCACCACCCAATTTTTCCATGATAATTTGAACATTGATTTTACCCATTGAACGAGCAGAAATTCCGATTGTATTTTGATCCCTACGTGTTATTGCAAAACTTGCGCCAATATTTTCAAGATCAAGAGCCGTATCTGCGGCCTGTGCAGTAACGATTGGATCAATTACTTTATCATCAGGACCACATAAAACAGCCATATGAGGTTTTACCAACTTAAGTGTAGCAACTAAATGAGTTCGTTCAAGGAAACTATCAATATCTTCTTTAAGAAGTGAACTTACAACTGAAGAATCGGCTCCAATTGAGCGAAGATAACTTGCTGCATCAAAGGTTCTGGTTCCCGTACGTAGCGAGAATTCCTTAGAATCAACGACAATTCCGGCAAGCATGGCTGTAGCTTCAAGATCAGTCAAAACTCTCTTGCCACCTGCTGGCTGTTGATATTCTATCATTTCTGTTACCAATTCACACGCAGAAGACGCATATGGTTCAACATACGTAAGCATTGGATTTTCTGGGAACTCTTCCCCACGCCTATGGTGATCAATAACGATGATTCTATTCTTTAAACGATCATAGAGTTTCTGTGAATAAGTAATGGAATACTTAGAATGATCAACCATTACCAACATTGACTTGTCGGTAACTTCATCAAGAGCCTTTTCAGGATTGATAAAAATATCTGTATCTTGCTTTTCTTCTTGCATACGCGCTACTAAACGACCAACGTCATAATTAGTTTTTGTCGTATCAAGAACAAAATTAGCTTTAACACCGTGCAAGCGGGCGATTTTCACTACCCCGATTCCACTACCCACTGAGTCCATGTCTGGACGTTGGTGACCGACAACAAATACTCTGTCAGCGTCCTTGAATAGTTCGCTAATAGCTTGTGAAACCATTCGTGCTCTAACTCGAGTACGCTTTTCCATCGGATTTGATTTACCACCATAAAAGCGAGCATCTTTACCTGGTTGACGAAGGACAACCTGATCCCCACCTCGACCTAAGGCTAAATCAAGATTAGATTGAGCTTGGTTGGCAATTTCTGTCAAAGAATCACTGCCGAAAGCAATCCCAATTGATAAAGTAAGAGGCGTATTGTTTCGACTTGTTTCTTGACGAATCTTATCCAAAACGGAAAAACGATCTTCTTCCATCTTATCGAGATCCTGCATATGCATTAATAAAATAAAGTGATCTTCATCAATTCGCTTTAGATAAGAATTAAATCGTTTAGCGTAATCACTCAAAGTATTTTGAACATATGAACTCATGCTGGTTAGTTCTTGATCATGCATAGCTTCACTTAATTCATCATAATTATCAATGAAGATTTGTCCAATT
>NZ_BALY01000044.1 GCF_000615445.1 Lactobacillus hamsteri DSM 5661 = JCM 6256
GACAAAGAGCCTAAATTATTAGTTACTTGGTTATAAAATTGGTGAAAGCAATCTAGAGAAGTATTGCTTAAACTTGCGCCATTTAGATTGTTTATCAAAGTATTCATTGGTCATCAAGGTTGACTTCTTAAGGTCTTCCTCAAAGATGGCCTTTAATTTTGCCGTTAATTCTGGACTGTAGTTGAAGGCATTAACTTCGAAGTTCAAACTGTAACTACGGAAGTCTTGATTGGCGGAACCAACTGAGGAAATATTAGAACCGCTGACGATAGTTTTCGCATGGATAAAGCCATTATCGTACTTGTAAACTTTAACACCGTTAGCCGTTAAGTATTTAGCATAATATTCTGTTGCACGATATACGAAGCGTGATCAGCCATATCGGGAACCATAATTCTGACATCAACACCACTTTTAGCAGCGATAACCAAGGCTTCTAAAACAGGAGGTTCAGGGATTAAATATGGTGTTTGAATATAAACGTATTTTCTCGCACCAGCATGATTCCTTCGTAACCACGACGAATAGCAAATTCTTGGCTGTCGGGACCTGAAGAAACAATTTGCATGGCAACCTGTGATTCATTAGTTGCAGGCTTTAATTTGAAATCTTTTAGCCAGTCTACTTCATATTCAGGTAAGTGTGATTTACGGCTAGAAGTGTTCCAATCCATTGCGAAACGAACTTCCATCATGATTGGTGCTTGGCCAACAACGCGCATGTGTGTGTCGCGCCAATGACCGAATTTTTTAGATTTATCAACGTATTGATCACCAATGTTGAAACCACCAATGTAGCCAATTTCATGATCGATGATGACTAATTTACGGTGTAAGTGGTAATTGAGTCGGGGAGTGGTAAACCAATATTTCTTTGAAGTAGAAATGAATGGTTGAGCTTGACCACCTAGTTCACGTAATTTATCGAAAAATGCGGGCTTAGTGCCGTGGGAGCCGCTAGCATCGTAGATTACCCGCACCTTTACGCCACGCTTAGCAGCATCTTCTAAAGCTTTTAAAACGCGATTGCCTAATTCATCATCATAGAAAGTGTAAAATTCGACGTCGACCAATTTTTTAGCCTGATTTATGTTTTCAATGATGTTGTCGAACAATTTTGGTCCATCAATAAAAAGTTCAACGTCATTGTTAAAGGTTAAAATTGAATCATTATTAGTTAGATTCAATTCCGTAAGCATTCTGGCTCGTGGCTTGCGATCTTCCGATGGTAATAAATCATGCTTTTTGAGCAATTCATGTTGTTTGCTTAAAAATTGCTCACGAGTTTTTTGTTGCTCTGTTTGAATTGCAAAAATTTCGTCGTGTGATAATTGTCTTCCTAAAAATAGATAAATAATAAAACCTACATAAGGAAAGACGGTTAATACAAGCAGCCATGCCCAAGTTGAGGCAATGTCGCGTCTAGAGCGAAAAACCGTCCAAACAGCGAAACCAATATTGATTAGCCACAAAACTTCAATAATGCGGCGGATAATATCCCATGTCCAAATCATTTAAATCATCCTTATTACAATAAAATATAACTTTTATATATTTTATCAAAAACTATACAAAAATACACTGAGCATTATAACAGGATACATTGAGCTAAAAAAGTATCAAATCAGTCAAAATAATGACAGATTTGGTATTTTTTTATTTGAAATGCTTTGATTAAGATACAATCATAATGAATTAAACTTCACAGAGGTGGTAATTATGAAGCAAAATGAGCAAAAAAGAAATTAAAATCAGAGGAATTATTTCTGGAATACTTTTTGCATTATTAAGTTTAGGCTTTGATTATTTAAGTAAACATACGATTTCAACTTTTTCACTAGTTATGAATATTTTTGAAGGAATAGCATTCGCGTTTTTCATGGTATGGTTTATGAATGGGTTTAGTAAAAAGAAAGACTCAAAAGAAAACATGGGTAAAATTGTCCTGAGATTATAAAAAAGACCATCTAGCTGCGAATATTCGCAACCGGATGGTCTTTAAATTTTTTATAGAAAATTGTTTAATTATCTTTCTTTTCCATAATTGGCTTGTAGAATAAATCAATTACCACAGCAGCAATAATTGCTACGATCACAGTAATAAGCAAGTTTTGCCAAGAAATTTGTGTCATAGCCCAGCCGCAAAGGGCAAGGATGAAGGTTAACAATACATCGCAAATTTGCACAGTACCAACAAGCTTGGATGGGTGATCTTGCCAGAAGTATTTACGGGTTCTGGTAATAAGAACAATAAGCATTGCGCTAAGTACCAAGTAAACGTAAACCATAGTAGAAATACTGCCATGACTCCAGCCGTGAAGGTTGAGGTAAGCGACGAAGCACATACCTAAAATAGTCCAACCAGCTGCAAGTGAGAAGGCAATCTTAGCAAGTTTAGCCATATCCCAGTTTTCAGGCTTATAAGTAATGTGAGTGCGGTCAGTACCAATCATCATTGTAACCATGTTGTTCATGATTGTGTAAATAACCATCGCATTCAAAGCCATTGGAATGTAATTGAAGAATAAGTAGCCGAATGTCAAAAGCATCGTTAATTCAGCGGTTCTTGCAAGCTTAGTCAATGACCAAGTTGTCATTCTTTGGTAAACACGGTGACCAGCATCTAAAATCTTAACGATTGAGGTCAAACCGTCTTCAAGAAGAACCATCTTACTTGAACGCTTGGCTACGTCCGCAGCGTTTGAAACAGCAATACCAACTTCAGCTTGCTTCAAAGCAGGTGAGTCGTTAACGCCGTCACCGGTCATCCCTACGATGTAGCCTTTTTCTTGGAAGAATTTAACCATCTTAAGTTTATCTTCAGGCAAAACATCGGCTATACCAGCTAATTTTTCAATGTTAGTATTTTCATCAAAATCATGAATTGAGATAACATTGCCGACTAAATCAACTTCTTTAGCAACGGCAGCGGCAGTTCTTTGGTTATCACCTGTAAGCATGATAGGGCGAATGCCACGCTTCTTAAGTTCAGCTAAGGCCTTCTTAGAATCAGAACGAACTTTGTCTTTCAAAATAAAGACGCCAGCAAGCTTGTCATCAATTAACACGGCAACAGAACGGCCGGCCGCAAAGTCAACATCCTTAACTTTATCTTCGGCAGTTTTATCAATTAAAGATAATTGCTTGAATGAGCCCAACTTAACATTGTGACCGTCAGCTTCAGCCATTGAATAACCAGTGTCTGAAGTAAATGGTGTAAATTCACTGACGTTTTTGATGCTCAAGCCTTTGCTTAAAACATATTCGTCAATCGCTGTATCAATGATGCTCTTATTTCTTTGATCAGTTGCAGCGCTGGCTAATTCCAAAACTTCGTTGTCGGATAAAGTGCTGAAGTTCTTCCAGCTAGCAACAGCAGTTTTATTCTCAGTAATTGTTCCTGTTTTATCCAAAAGAATCAAGTTCAAGTTGGCAGCATCCTGAATACCTGTTAAATCGGCAGTCAAAACGCCTTCTTTACTTAAACGAGTTGCTTCAAAGGAGTTGGATAAAGCAAAAGTTGATGGCATCGCAACTGGAATAGAAGCAATAAACATCATGGCAAGGAATGGCAACATATTAATAAATGTTGTGAAGTCGCCACCTTTAATGAATGAAGCAATAATAATGACTAAAGTTAAAATACCATCTAAAAGGCAAAGGTAATAAATAATTTTAGTCAATAATTGTTGCAAGTGACCAGGTGCGGCAGATTTGTTAATCAAGTTAATAGTCTTACCAGAACGTGAATCCTTACCAGTTGCTGTAACAACGGCTAAACCGTGACCTTCCATAACCGTGGTTCCGGCGTAAGCTTCATCGTTGATATTTTTCTTAATAGCTTTTGATTCTCCAGTAATTGAACTTTCATCAAAAGACATTTTTCCGTCAACAATCTTCACATCAGCAGAAACAACGTCACCACGTTGAAGTGAGATTAAGTCGCCAACAACTAATTGCTTGGAATCAAGCTTCATCCATTTACCATCACGTTCCACAGCAACAGTTGGTGTTAATTTGTGAGAAATGCTATCAAGAACTCGTCTTGATTGTTTCTTTTTAGAAGCACCGTTCCATGCCGCAAATAAAAGCATTGCTAACACAAAGAGTGCTTGAATTCTTTTTCCTAAAACGAATTCCAAAATTAAAGCGGCTTCTAGAATCCATGCAGATAAATTCCAAAGTTTACCGGCAAATTCTTTCCAGAAATTGTATTTAGGTTCTGGAACTTCGTTTAACCCATTTTCTTTAAGGCGTTTTTCGGCTTCAGCTTGGCTCAAGCCTTGAAATTTTTCAGCCATTCTTTTCCCTCCAATTTTTGTTACCTATATAAGGTAGCACAGATATTGCTTTGAATAAAATATTAGCTTAAGATAAGTGATATTAAATATTTTTATATCATGGATAAGGGTTCTATATTTTTTATGAATTTAAAACAATTACGGTATTTTTTGACAGTTGCAGAGGAAAAACAGATTACGGCGGCCGCGAAACGATTGTTCATTGCCCAACCGCCACTTTCTTATCAATTAAAGCAATTAGAAAAAGAACTTGGAGTAAAGCTTTTTCAAAGAACAGCTCACGGGATTGAATTAACTGATGCTGGCAATGAATTGCAGGCATATGCTGAAGAAATTTTAAGCTTAGCAAAAATGGCCCAAGATCAGGTACAGAAAACAGCAAAAGGGGAATTAGGAACGATAAAAATTGGTTCCGCATCTTCATCAGTAGGTGAGCTTCCTTCCGACAAATTTACACAGTTAACTAAGTTTTATCCTGATATTACTTTTGATGTTTATGAAGAAAATACTTTTGGCGTTTTAGAAAAATTGCATAATGGCACAATTGATTTAGGAATCGTTAGAACGCCGTTTAATCGCAATGGTATTGCTAGTAAAACAATAACGAATGAGCGTATGACGGTTGTGACTACAAATAAATCTTTTTTGGAAAAAGAAGCAGTAAAGCTAAAAGATTTGGATGATCAACCATTAATTATTTATCGAAGATTTGAGGATATTTTTAATAAAAGTTTTGCGCATCAAGGAATTAAACCTTTTTATGCAGTAAAATGTGATGATTCGAGAACAGCAATTTTATGGGCGCAAAAGGGGATGGGGTTAGCACTTGTTCCAGAATCAATTGCTAATTTGTATGCTAAAAATCAATTTGTGCCTATTAAGCATGCAAGTTGGCAGACACATTTGCAATTAGTTTGGCGTAAAGAAAAAATTTCTCCATTAATGCAACGAATAATCGATTTATTTTAGGGTACAAAAAAAGAAGCTTGCAGATTGCAAGCTTCTTTTTTCTTGAATAATTCGAAAAGAATTAGTCGTTGTCGATTGAGTCTGGGAAGAATGCCAAACGTTCGCCGTCACCGAGTTCTTCTTCGATTTCAAGTAAACGGTTGTACTTTTCAACACGTTCTGAACGAGCTGGAGCACCAGTCTTAAGTTGACCACCGTTGATAGCAACAGCTAAGTCAGCGATGAAGGTGTCACCAGTTTCACCTGAACGGTGAGAAATCATAGTGTTGTAGCCGTTCTTACGTGAAAGACGGATAGTTTCAAGGGTTTCAGTAACAGTACCGATTTGGTTCAACTTGATTAATGAAGCGTTACCGGCACCTTCCTTGATAGCCTTGCGAAGCAAAGCAGGGTTAGTACAAATGAAGTCATCAAGAACGATTTGGATACGGTCCTTGTGGCTAGCAGTAAACTTAACCATACCTTCAACGTCGTTTTCGTCGTATGGGTCTTCCATAGAAATTAATTCTGGGAATTCGTCAAGCAACTTGTCGTAGTAGTTTGCCAATTCTTCATCGTCAAGAACCTTACCTTCAAGGTGGTACTTGCCGTCTTCCTTGTTGTAGAAGTATGAAGCAGCACAGTCACATGCGATAGCGATATCTTCACCTGGCTTGTAACCAGCTTGATGATTGATTCGTGCAAAGCCTTCAAAGCTTCTTCTGAGTTCTTCATGTTAGGAGCGAAACCACCTTCGTCACCTAAACCAGTTTCGTAACCCATGTCTTCAAGAACTTTCTTCAAAGTGTGGTATACGTTAACGATCTTTTCGAAACCATCACGGAATGAAGTCTTAGCAACTGGAGTGATCATGAATTCTTGAATGTCGATACCGTTGTCAGCGTGTTCACCACCGTTGATAACGTTGTGGAAAGTTTGTGGCATTTCAAGGTCAGTACCACCAAGGTAACGGTACAAAGGTTGGTGAGTATCCTTAGCAGCTGCAGCAGCAGTAGCCATAGATACACCCAAGATAGCGTTAGCACCAAGACGACCCTTGTTTGGAGTACCGTCTAATTCGATCATCTTTGCATCGATAGCAGCTTGGTCGTGTGGGTCCATACCCTTCAAAGCTTCAGCAATTTCAGTGTTAACGTTGTTAACAGCTTTTGAAACGCCCTTACCGCCAAGACGTGAATCACCATCACGTAATTCAACAGCTTCGTTTTCACCAGTTGAAGCACCTGAAGGAACTTCAGCCTTACCTACGACACCGTTTGAAAGGGTAACGAAAGCTTCAACAGTTGGGTTACCACGTGAGTCAAAAATTTCAAGTGCATGAACATTTTCAATGACTGATTTTAACATCAAAAAAAACCTCCTAAAAATATATGGTGAAATACAGGTTATATCTTTATATTTCACCATGGAAAGCGATCTGCTTTCCACTTACATCTCAAATTTTAGCCTAACTTTGTGATTCTGTAAACATATGTAAGCGCTTTACATTTTAAGTTTTGTTAAAGCGCATACTTTTTTAAATTAACTTTACAGAATAATGTATAATATAGCTTAACAAGATTATGAATTAGATATAATATAACTTATACTATCTACGTAAAGGAAATAAATATGGAAAATATTCGCTTGATTACTGATTCGAGTTCTAATGAAGTAACCGATAAAAGTAGAAATATTACTGTTGTTCCGCTTACTATTTCATTTGGCGGGAAAGATTATTACGATGATGAAAATTTAAATATTTCAGATTTTTTGGCTGCAATGGATGAAAATGATGTTGCAGGTAAGACTTCTTGTCCTAGCATCCAAGATTGGCTAAATGCCTTGGAGGGCTGCGATAAAGCAATCATTGTAACAATGACAAGTGGCATGAGCGGAACCTATTCGTCTGCGCTTCAAGCTCGTGACATGTATCTTGAAGAACATCCCTTGAGTCAAATTATTGTTGTTGATTCACGTTCTGCAGGACCAGAACTAGCAATCGTTTTACAAGGAATTGAACAATTGATAAACGAAGACATTCGTTTTGTTGATTTAGAAGAAAGAATTGCCAAAATGAGAGTTCATACGCATCTGCTTTTTGTATTGCAATCACTGCATAATCTTTCTCTAAACGGTCGTGTGTCCCCAGCTGTTGCAAAATTTGCTGGAATGCTTCATATCAATATTATTGGTACAGCAAGTAAAGATGGTAAGCTTGAACAATTATCAAAGGCAAGGGGAATGAAAAAGGCTCTTCGCGAAATCACTAAGCAAATGAAAGAAATGAAGTATGCTGGTGGCGAAGTAGTCATTGATCATTGTGAAAATGAAACTGATGCGCAAACTTTAAAGGAAAAGATTCTTGATGAATTTCCGGATGCTGATATTAAAATTCGCCCGATGCGCGGACTTTGCAGCTTTTATGCTGAACAGGGCGGACTCATGATTGGTTTTCATGAATAAAATTAATTAGAAAGTAAAAGAGATACTGTAGAAAATCTACAATATCTCTTTTTATATAGCTAAAAAAATTCGTTGGCAAATGCTAAAACAAATAATTGCCAAGCTTGTAGCCCCAATCACATCAGAAGGGTAATGGGCCTTTAAACTTAAACGAGAAATTACAACCATCATCCAAATTATTGCAATAATAATTGCGAATCCGACGCCTAAAGTTTTTCCAAACAAGGTAACTAAAATCAAAGACATTGATGTAGCTCCAAGAACGTGACCGCTTGGAAAACTGTAGCCTTCTTCAAAATCAGAAGCCAAAATCGGGCGACGACGTTTAACCATTTTTTTGAGAATAATTCCAGCTAAATCTGTAAAGCCTAAAGTTCCCAAAACCCACATCGCTGTGTAAATATGATTGTCGTTAATTAATGCACTAGCAAGCAAAACTGCCCAAACAACCATTAATTTTGGATCGTTTAAAAATGCAATAATTTGCCAGCCGAAACCGTCTCTTTTTTTAACTAATTTGTGGTGAAGCCAATGATCATATAAATTGAACCGGCGCGAGGTTTTTATTTTGAAAACCAAGAATAACAAAATAGCTAGTGAAGCTATGATTATTATCCAATTATCCATGCAAACTCAATTCCTTATTAAAACAAAAATTCACTTATTGCATGATTAATTCTAGCAGGATAAGTGAATTTTTGCTCTAACCTTGGTTAAAACTTAATAAATTTAATTTTCTTCATCAAAAGTGATCTTGTCGTTGATTGGGTAAACAGTCATTTGATCACTATCAAGATCAAGCTTGTTCATATCAACTTTGGTGATACGCTTGTTAGTATAAGTGGTGTAGTAGAATACGCCTGTATCAAGGTTAGTGCCGTCTGAGTAAATGGTATATTCAAATTGACCAGGAGCGACTTCATCTAAGCCCTTTTGTTGTTCTACTGAATGCAAAATATGGAAGTAAGTATCAACATTTTCTTCTTCAGTATCAAATTTTGGTGCGTTAAATTTGTTGAAAGCTACTCTAACAAAACGTGATTCTGAATCCATGCCACCTGGCAAGTTGTGAGAACCAAGACCACGGCTGTAGCCATTGAAATTGATTTCTTTAGAAAAAGTATTTTCTGGCATAGCTGGTGAAAGATTAGCATAGTTGTCCAAGTTGGTTAATTGCTTTGGAAATTGTGGATTGTTAGTAAGGCAACCAATAGGATTGTCGTAAACGTGCAAGCCATCAATATCTGATTCAACGGTAATTGATTTGCCAGTTTTATCAGCAATTAACCAGTGAAGAGGAGATAATTGCATCTTTTCGCTGAAATTGATGTTTACTAAGTTGATCTTTTCTAAAAGTTTTTTAGCTTCGTCAACAGTTGCGCATTGTCCTAAAACCCAAGGAATAAATTCGAAGGGACTAATATTGTCTTTTCCATCTTCTACTTCAAAAGCATGGAAGTTGTCAGGATAATTAAGACCAGCCATCCCCAAGCCTTTTTCGTTTGCTGCATCGAAGTAAAGAGGATATTCATCGGCTACTAAAGCAATTCCTACCATAGCAAAGTGCTTCTTCATATCTGGCATTTTACGGAATTTGAAGTTGTAGTTTCTAGGGGTGACAACAACTTGTTGACCAAATGAAACTTCAAGGTCAAGATTACGGCCGAAATAGTGATCTTTTGGACTAAAAATAATAGATGTACACATTTATCTGTATCTCTTTCTATGATAAACAAAAATTATAATAATAAAGAAGAGTGTACACTTTTTGTATATATCTATCTAATTGTCAGTTAGACTTTATAAAATCTTAAGAAATTAAAAAATGACCGTTCAATTGAACGGTCATTTTT
>NZ_BALY01000043.1 GCF_000615445.1 Lactobacillus hamsteri DSM 5661 = JCM 6256
TTTATTTTGCTTATTTGTGTTTTTAATCTTTTAAAGGTAAAACTTTTAATTCCTTATCAGTATGAGTGAAAGGTTGGAAGCCGTCTTTAGTTACAACACCACAGTCTTCAATTCTTACACCGGCAAAGCCTGGAATGTAAATTCCTGGTTCGATTGAGAAGCACATGCCTTCTTCAATAACTAAATCGTTGCCTTGAACAATTGATGGAAATTCGTGAACGTCTTTACCGATACCGTGACCTAAACGGTGAATGAAGTATTCACCATATCCGGCTTTAGTAATAATGTCTCTTGCTACACTGTCAAGCTCTTCGGCTGTAATACCAGGTTTTGCAGCTTCAATGGCAGCTTGTTGAGCTTCGCGATCAACTTCGTAAATTTCTCTTTGCTTATCAGTTGGTTCACCGTAAGCAACAGTTCTACTAGAGTCTGATGCGTAACCTTCATGCATAGTTCCTAGGTCGAAAAGAACTAATTCATTTGGCTTAACTTTATTCATAGTTGGGCCAAGGTGAGGATTGGCTGCGTTGGCACCAGCTTGCACGATGGTTTCAAAACTTTCGTGCATTACGCCTTTTTGTAATTTTAATTGGTAATCAATTTGACCAGCGATACTTCTTTCAGTAACGCCAGTTCTAATTGCGTCAAAACCAATCTTGAATGCAAAATCAGCTTCTGCACCGGCACCCTTTAATTTTTCAATTTCTTCAGGAGTTTTGTATAAACGAAGTCTTTCAATAAATTGAGAAACATCGTTGTTAAAATCAGCATCCGCAAATTGTTCATGTAAGTTTTGGCAATGAGCAACGGATAAATCGCTCTTTTCAATTGCCCAGTTTTTATTTTCGCTTGTTCTTTGACGAATCTTATCAGCAATTATTTGCCATGGATTTTCTGAATCAAGATAGCCAAAGACATCGCCGTTCCATTCACTTGCTTTTGCTTCTTCAACATTTAAAGCAGGAGTGAAAACGAAAGGTTCTGCGTCCTTAAAAGCGATTAAAGCAAAAATTCTTTCGTGGGGTTCCATTGAGTAACCCGTAAAGTAGGCAATAGTAACAGGATTAGAAATATAAGCAACATCAAGGTTGTTGTCTTGAAGCCAATTTTGTAGTTTATCTAAATTCATTATGTTCCTCTCTTTTCTACGAATTTGTAAATGCTTACTAGAAAGTATACCATGAAAAAATGAAAGAAAAGCTGTAAACGTTTGCATTTGAATAGCATTAGTGATAAAGTTTTATAAGGAAAAATTTCGAATAAGAATTGGAGACTAGAAGATGCGCAAACAAGAAGTAACAATTTATGATGTCGCTCGTGAAGCCAAGGTTTCCATGGCAACAGTTTCTAGAGTGGTGAATGGAAATAGCAACGTTCGTAAAGAAACTCGTGAACGCGTAGAAGAAGTTATTAAAAGATTAAACTATCAACCAAATGCTGTAGCTCAAGGTTTAGCTTCTAAAAAGACTACAACAGTTGGTTTGATTGTCCCAGAATTAACTAACTTGTATTTTGCAGAATTATCAAAGGGTATTGATGATATTGCGCTTTTATACAAATACAATATTATTATCAGCAGTATTGAAAATCGTTTGATGAAGGAAGATCAAGTTATTCAAAGTTTGCTTAACAAACAAGTTGACGGTGTAATTTACATGTCAAACCGTTTGCCTAAAGAAGTTGTTGATGCTTTCCAAAGAACTAATACACCAGTTGTTCTTGCTGGTACTAAGGATAGCCGTGAAGAACTTCCTTCAGTAACTATTGATTACAAGAAGGCTGATACTGAAGCATTAAACTTGATGTTTAACGATGGTAAAAAGAATTTGGGTATCGTTGTTGGCGATGAAGATGCAATCGTTAACAGTGATAACAGAATTTTGGCTTATAAGAAATTCTTGAAAGATCATAATTTAACTGAAGAACACATCTACACTAATGTTCATGATTATTCAGATGGCTACAATCTTTATTCACAACTTGTCAAAGATGGCGTTGACGGTGTAATCGTCACTCGTGATAGTAGTGCTGTAGGTATCTTGAATTCAGCTATGGATGCTGGCAAGAAAATTCCTGAAGATTTGGAAATTGTTACAGCTAGTGCTACGCAAATTGCTTCAGTTGTTCGTCCAGCTTTGACTACTATTAAGCAACCTTTATATGATATGGGTGCTGTAGCTATGAGAATGTTAACTAAGCTTATGGACGGTGAAGAAGTTGATGATACTCATATTGAACTTCCATACGAATTAGTTAAGAAACAAAGTACTTTAAATCAATAAAAATAAATTTTAGTAATAAAAAATAGAGGACAACTCATGTTGTTCTCTATTTTTGTTTTATTGACTTTATGCTTCTTTAGTTAATTCATAAATTGCTTCGGCGTAAATGGCAATTGAATCAATTAAGTCGTCAACTTTCATATATTCGTTGGCTTGGTGCATAACCATTGGTGCATCTTCAGGTTGAGCACCAAAGCTACGCCATGTTTGAACAAGCGGCCATAAGTTCCGCCACCGATGACAACTTCGTGTCCTTTTTTACCAGTTTGATTTTCGTAAACTTTAAGTAAAGTCTTAACAAGTGGGTCATCGCCAGGAACATAATGAGGCTCTTCAAATGAATCATATGAAGCAGTTAAAATATTGCCAAATTTTTCGTTAACCTGCTTAATCATTTTATCTGGATCTGTACCTTGAGGGTAACGAATATTATCTTTCAAAACGGCTTTATCAGCATCATATTCGAAAATACTTGGCGCACTGGATAAATCACCCATTAAATCATCATGATGGAAGACACCAAGCTTTTTACCTTGGAAATCTTCATGTTCAATGTCTGCCAAGAAGTGGAGGTAATTCTTATCACGACCGGCAAAGTCTAATTGAGCTAAGAACAAGCCTAAAAATGTAGCAGCGTTGCGTCCTACTTGAGGTGCGCTGGCGTGAGCGCTTGGCCAGTTAATTCAATATTTGCATTTTTACCGTTGATTTCAAATTTACCTTCAAGCTTATTATCAGAAATAAATTTTTCAAAAGAAGATTTAATTTCATCAAGATTATCAGCTTCAATAGTTGCATAAGCTTTTTGTGGAGTTACGTTTTCGGCAATTCCGGCCTTAAAGCTTAATAATTTAACTGAACCTTTTTGATCATCTTCTTTGAATATTAAGGTTAAAGTATAAATTCCTTGTTCACCATTGATAATTGGATATTCGGCATCAGGTGAGAATACTTGGTCAGGAGTAGGTTCATGTTTTAAGTAATAATCAATACCTACCCAATTTGTTTCTTCGTTGGTTCCAACGATAAAATCAATTTTTTTCTTAGGTTCAAATCCTGCTTCTTTTAATAAAAGCATACCGTAGTAAGCAGCTAAAGCTGGACCTTTGTCATCAGCAGAGCCACGACCAATGATTTTGCCATCTTTAATTAGCATTTTAAATGGATCAGTATTCCAACCGTCACCAGCTGGAACTACGTCCATGTGGCCAATAACGCCTAAGCGTTTTTGACCTTCACCAAAGTCAACACGGCCAGCATAGTTATCAACGTTCTTAATATGAAAACCGTCACGCTTGGCAAATGATAAGAATTTTTTCATTGCTTTAACTGGGCCGGGGCCAACAGGATATTCTTTAGAAGTATTGTTTAAATCTTCTGAAGAATCAATTGCGATTAATTCGTCTAAATCTCGTAAAATATCATCCTTTTTAGCAAGTGCTAATTTCTTGTAATCTAAATTCATATGAATCCTCCCTTGATTGTCATTAATAATGATTCTATCAAAAAAAGATGCCTTTCTGTTAGAAAAGACATCTTTTAGATTATTTGATAATTTCATGGGTATTTTTCAATATTTCGAAATAGTTCATTGTTTTATATGCTGGCAAGTTAGGATAATTTAATAAAACTAAATTATTGTAACGACTGATTTTTGGTAATGAATTATAATCTTGAAAGTCTTCTTTGGTGAAAAAACCATAAAACAAAATATCTTTTGCTTTAATCCAGCCTAATTTTGTATAAAGCCACATATTTTGGGGTGTACCGTTAAAGTTCTCAATTTTGAACAACTTGTTTTGAGGAAGGATTCGTTTAGTTTTAGCAGAATTTTCTGGCAATTCGTAAATTGTCGCCTTTTGATTAGGTTTAGCTAAGATCTGTTTGTATTCATATGGAGCGATATCTTTTCGAGTTAAATCAAGGTTAACGAATTCTGCAGAAATAAAAGTTTTTTCAGCGATTTGATAATAAAGCTTATCGTCTGCTCGCACGCCGTACATAACGTTAACTGTCTGTCCGGGATGGACATAGCGGTTTTGTTTGATTCTGACGTATGGATTCATCATGATTGGTGCTTTGGTTTTGCCGAAATAAATTCCTTTACGATTAATAGGATATTTTTTGGTACCTGATTTTGCTAGTTTATATTTAAATCCAGTTGCTGGAAAGTTGGTTACAACGCCATCAACGTTTTTGTTAATCAGCCAGTGCCAAAGAGTAGGTGACTCATCCATTTCTGCCCAAACATAAACTTGGCGATGCAGACGGTGGAGCCAGTGAATTAAAAAGGGATGCTCTTGGATAATGTCAGAAGAAACATTTACGGCATTTACTTGAGGCAAAATACTAAAATTAATTCTTTTTAAACTGCCAACGATCTGAATTAAATATGCATCAGGAAGAAGCTTTCGAAAATGGAAAAGACTGGCATTTGAAAATGAATGAATCATAATGCGTTTTTCCATATGATATTTTTTAACGGTTTGAGCAATTTTATCTTCCAATTCATAAGAAGGATCAATACTATGATCAATTTTTGTTTCTAATACAAATTTAGTATTAGGTTTATTTTTATAATAAGTGAATAATTGATCTAAAGAAATAATGTGTTCGCCATTATCATATTGAAGCTGGCTAAGAGTTTGGAAAGTATTTTGTGATACAATTGCATGTGTATGAGTCACGCGGAATAGATCGTCGTCATGAGAGACAACTAAAACACCGTCTTTTGAAAGATGGAGATCTAGTTCAACATAATCGGCTCCTGAATCAAAAGCTGAATTATTGCTTTGAATAGTTTCTTCAGGATACTTAGTTGGATCACCACGGTGACCGACAACAGTAAAACCGCTTGACGTTAAAAATATAAGAATAAAAAATATGGCCAACATACAACGGCTTTTTAATTTCATGTGTACACCTCTATCGCATATATTATTCACAATAGCATGGTTACACATTTTTTTCTATTTAAGTAATTTTTTCAATGATAGGTGCGATTAAATGGATCATCAATATGAACCTTTAGATTTAATTGAAGAAGTAACTCGTAACGATGGCAGCAAGTATTATGAGATTTCCAATATTGATCAAAATGGAATTGCGGAACTTGCAGCTTCACGAGGAATGATTAAAGGCGTAAAAATTTTACAAGTGAATATTGCGAGGACGAAGCCTTTGATTACGTATGAAGAATATATTAACAAAACATATGATTTGCAGACGCTTTTAAATGAAGATGACTGGAAACATCCTAAGTGGATTGAATGGGAAAAGCCAAAAGGCAAGATTCGAGAAGCTTACGAGATGGTTTTAAAAGCTAATCGAATTGGCTAGAAAGAAGACTGGCGATGGAAACATTTCGAATTTTGCATACAAATGATCTTCACTCTCATTTTGAGCATTTTCCCAAAATTGGTCGTTATTTGAAAAAAGCACAAGCAGATAAAAGTGTAGATGAAGTTTATACTTTTGATGCTGGTGATTTCATGGATCGCTCTCATCCTTTGAGTGACGCGACTGAAGGTCAAGCAAATATTAAGTTGATGAATGAATTTCATTATACAGCTGGTACTATTGGAAATAACGAAGGAATTTCTAATCCTCATCGTGTTTTAGAACATTTATTTGACCACGTTGATTATCCAATTGTTTTAGCGAATTTGCGTGAAGAAGATGAGTCTATGCCAAAGTGGGCAAAGGACTATCAAATTTTAACTTCAAAAAAAGGTACGCGAATTGCTTTGGTAGGTTTAACTGCTGCTTATCCGATGACTTATGGTCCTAATCATTGGCATATAAAGATGCTGAAAAATACAATGGATAGAGTTTTGCCTGAAATTGAAGGTAAATACGATGTTTTAATATTGATTACTCACGTAGGTCTTCGGATGGATCGCTGGCTTGCAAAGAATTATCCGCAAATAGATTTAATTGTTGGTGGTCATAGTCACGATTTAATTAAAAATGGTGAGTTGGTTAATGGCGTCTGGATTACTCAGACAGGCAAATGGGGAAATTATGTTGGTGATATTCATGTTGAATTAGAAGATCATCATGTGAAAAAGATTATCCCTAGAACTATTCCTACTGCGTCAATGTCAGAAGAAGCTGAAGATGAATCAGTAATTCAAGGTTATTTAGATAAAGGTAAAGAGATTCTGGAAGAACACCATGTTGCTTATTTACCGGAAAAATTTAATGAAGATAAGCAAGCAGCTATTCAAATCTCTTTAGAAGCAATTGCGAATTTTGCGGATACTGATATTGCAATTTTAAGTTCGGGCTTATTTTTAAATGCATTTAAGAGCGGTATTTTGACAAAATATGATTTACAACAGGCTTTACCGCATCCAATGCATATTGTTCGTTCGACTTTAAAAGGCAGTGATCTATGGCGGTTAGTAATGGAAATAGAGAAGAATCGTCATTACTTAGATCATTTTCCATTAAAAGGGATGAGCTTTAGAGGAAAAATATTTGGTCAAATGTATTACAAAGGCATCAAAGTAGATGTCCCTCATAGACTCGTGTATGTCAATGGCAAAGAAATTGATCCCGACAAGTATTATAAAATTGCTTGTTTAGATCATTATGTTTTGGTACCATTTTTCCCAACTTTGGCAATTGTGGGTGAAAATGAATTTTTATTCCCACAATTTTTACGAGAAGTTGTGGTGATTATTTAAGTGAAAAATATCCTATAACACAAGAAGTGAAATAAATGGCAGAAGAAAAAAAGAAAAGAATAAGACGTGATGATGAAAGTACAGAAGGAAAATCTGAAAACAAGTTTGAAAAAAAGCAGCCTTTGCGTCATCCGCTAGCATTAGTTGCCCAAGACGGCGATAAAGTTAAGATTAATAAGCAGTTATATCGCATAAAGATTAATAAAGGGGATGCGATTGACTTAGAAACTCTTCGCAGAAAATATGATCCATATTTGGATCAATATGATTTTTTAGTTGGGGATGTTTCTAGTGAACATCTTCGGTTAAAAGGCTTTTATAAAGATATTGTACGCACAGCAATTGATCGTAAAGAAAATACAATTGCTGATTATTTGCTTGAATATTGCAATCCGGGAACTTCATACTTTGTTTTAGAATTAATTTCTCCAGTTCATCGTTATAGTCGTGTTCAAGAAAATAAAAAGAAATACAATCATCATAAACATCATTATTCATATCACAAAAATAACTTTAAAAAGCGTCGTGTTCATAGAACTAAATTTCAAAAACGCAAAACAATTGCTATTCAAAAGGGTAGCGGGCGTAAACATGCTTTTGTGATTAAAAAGAGAAAGGAAAATGAAGACTAGTGAAAGACTACCGTTTATTTTTGATTGACCTTGATGGAACTGTTTATCGAGGCGATGAAACTGTTCAAACAGGAGTAAATTTTGTTCATCGATTAATTAAGGCAAAAAAAGACTATTTATTTTTAACCAACAATACTACTAGAACTCCACAAATGGTAGTTGATAAATTAAAGGGACATGGGATTGAGACAGATACCGCTCATGTTTATACACCAAGCATGGCAACAGTAAGTTATATTTTGCAGAGAAATAAAAAGAAGAAAATCGGTATCTATATTATTGGCGAAATCGGTTTATGGTCAGAATTATTAAGTCACCCGCAATTTAAAGTTGATGAAAAGGCCCCAGACTACGTTATTGTCGGTATGGATAAGGATTTGACGTATCATAAAACTAGGGTTGCTACGCGGGCAATTAGAAATGGCGCAACTTTTATTGGGACAAATGCTGATATGAATTTACCGTTAGGGGATGAATTAATTCCTGGCAATGGCTCACAGTGTGCAATGATTGCTGCAGCAAGTGGACAACAACCTTTATATATTGGAAAGCCAGAATCAATTATTGTTGAAATGGCATTAAAAAAGGCTCACCACAGTAAAAATGAGTCTGCTTTGGTAGGCGACAATTACGATACTGATATTCGTGCAGGCTTTAATAGTGGTGTCGATCAAATTTTGACTTTAACTGGCGTAACTAAAAAAGCAGATATTAAAGACAAGCGTCAGCCAACAATTTTAGTTAATAATTTGGATGAGATTAACTTATGAGTAGAAAAGAAAATCCGATAATTATTGCATATAATTTTTTATTCGCAATATCTAGCAGTGTTGTAGGGGCAATTATTGCCAGCTGGCCACTGCTTTTTGTATTTGTTTTGGTACAGAAAACAAATGAAATAGTTCATTTATCTGTTTTTAAAGTAATGCATAATTATAATCAATTAATGTTGTATTTAATTTGGCCTTTTAAATCTAGGCTAAAGATGGACGATTTTCATACGTCAGCTAATGCGGCAGAGCATTTTGCGGATTGTAAAAGACTATTTATTTTAGCTGTAGTAGTATTTATCGTATGTTTGATTATGTATTTGGTAGCAAAAAAGAAAAATAATCGGCAATTTTTGAATTTGGATAAAACATGGTCAATGTTATTTCTAATTTTGCCAATAGTAGTTTTGCCGTTTGCAATTACTAATTTTGATAGTTTCTTTATTTTCTTCCACCATCTTTTCTTTAGTAATGCTAATTGGCTATTTGATCCAGCGACCGATCCAATCATTAATGTTTTAACGGAAGGTTTTTTTGCATCATGCTTTGCGGTTGCAGGAATTATATACGAGCTTTTCTTCGCGGAAAAATTAATCAAGAGATAATAAAAAAGGAGTTCCTTTAATGGAACTCCTTTTTGAGTGAAATCTTTTTCTTAAGAGCAACAATGGCAATAGGAACGACGGAAATAAAGATGATTGCAATAACAATTAATGAGAAATGATCTTTAACGATTGGGAAATTACCAAAGAAGAATCCGATGATTGTAAACAATCCAGTCCATAAAAGACCACCTAAGATATTGTAAGTAATAAATGTTTTGTAGTGCATTTTGCTTCCGCCAGAAATAAAAGGAACGAAAGTACGAATAAAGGGGATAAACCTTCCGACTACAATAGTAATTGGACCATGTCGTTCAAAGAATTTTTCGGCGGCTAAACGATTATTTTGATTTATTAACTTGTTAAACCAAGCATGCTTTTCTCCAGCACGCGCCGACCAAGCACCGATTTCATAATTTACGCTATCGCCAACAATTGCTGCGATTGCTACGACTAAATATACAAGCCAAATATTTAATTGATAACGTGGATTAGCGGCCATAGCGCTTGCAGCGAAAATTAATGAATCGCCGGGCAAAAATGGAAAAACAACTAATCCTGTTTCAATGAAGATAATGGCAAATAATACTAAATAACTTCCAACGCCAAATTGATTAACAATAGTAACAAGATGGTCATCAATATGAAGAATGAAATCAATTAAACCCATATTTTCTCCTATAAGCTGGTTGAATGAATAGTTAAAGTTTTTTCAGGGAAAAGGTTACGCATTATTGCATTGATGGCAATTTGTGCTTCACCAAATCCAACACCGATAATTGGGACTCTGCCGGAATAAGTGACAGCATCGCCAACAGCATAAATTCCAGGGATATTAGTTCTCATTTCAGATTCCACTTTAATATGGGAATCTTCCAAATTAACTCCCCAATCTTTAACAAAACGATTGTTAGCACGAAAGCCGTAGGCAACGATAATTTGATCAAACTTTTTATAGATTAATTCATCTGTGCCTACTTTTTTAAGCCCAATCTTTAACTGATTATCATCTAGTTCAGCATTTTTAGGAAGATATGGGGTCAAGATTTCAACATTTTTTAAACCTTTTAGCTTTTCAACATTAGATTCAAGTCCTCTGAAATTATCTCGTCTATGAATTAAAGAAACGGAGCAATTTTTTGTCAATTCAAGTGCCCAATCTAAAGCTGAATCACCACCGCCAAAAATCCCGACATGTTGGTTAGTAAATGCTTTAGGATCTTTAATATAGTAATGAACTTTTTCTTCAGCTTCTGTAGCCATTTTTACAGGAAACTTTTTAGGATTAAATGCACCATTTCCGGTAGCAATGATTATCGCTTTGACTGAGAAAGTATTATCGATAGTAAACGTAGTATCTATTTTTTCAATCTTAACTACACGATGATTTTTTTCTATAGTAGTAAGCTTGTTCAAATTGCTTTTTAAATGACTAATTAATTGATGAGCGGTAATTTTGTCAAAAACTGGAATATCTGCGATTTCTTTAAAAGGATAAAGCATTTGAGGTTGTCCGCCAATCTCATTTAAAGAATCAAAAATTATAGTTTTAAGTCCGTGAAGTTGTGCGTAGTTTGCAGAAAATAAGCCAACAGGCCCAGCTCCTATAATAGCTAAATCAAATTTTTTTATTTTAAAAACTCCCTTCGAAATACTAATAAATCAACTTTAACATGATTTTAGATTAGATTCATTTAAATTTTTACTTGATTATTTATTCAAAGTAAGGTAAATTAATTAAGTCGTCAATTGAGAGAGACATCGCTTGAAAAAAGAATTTTAAAAAGTTGAAAAAAAGACTTGCAAAATTCTTTTAAA
>NZ_BALY01000042.1 GCF_000615445.1 Lactobacillus hamsteri DSM 5661 = JCM 6256
GTCGTGAGCAAGGACGTTGACAAAATTCAATCAAGTAGTACAATTATTTTCAGCTTAAGATATGCTTTTTAAAATTAGATTTCAAAGAGAGAGTCGATTGGTGAGAAAGACTTAGTCGATTTTAGAAAGTGCTCCTTTAAGTGTTCATAAATTAAGAATAATTAAGAGGTAACAAACACTGTTGCAATCAAGGTGGTACCGCGTGCCGAAGCGTCCTTGTTATAGCAATAGTGTTTTTTATTTTGTTTTAGGGAGATAAAAATGAAGAAACTAACAAGTTCAGAGTTTCGTCAAATGTTCTTAGACTTCTTCAAAGAACATGGCCACATGATTATGCCAAGTGCATCACTTATTCCACAAGATGACCCAACTCTTCTTTGGATTAACTCCGGTGTTGCTACAATGAAGAAATATTTCGATGGTTCAGTTGTTCCTAAGAACCACCGTATCACTAGTTCTCAAAAGTCAATTAGAACTAACGATATTGAAAACGTTGGTAAAACTGCTCGTCACCAAACTTTCTTTGAAATGCTTGGTAACTTTTCAGTAGGTGACTACTTCAGAGATGAAGCTATTCCTTGGGCTTGGGAATTCTTAACTAGTCCTAAGTGGTTAGGTTTGGATAAAGATAAGCTTTATTGTACTGTTTATCCAAAAGACGTTGACTCACAAAAGGTTTGGGAAAAAGCAGGTATGCCTAAGGACCATATCGTTAAGTTAGAAGATAACTTCTGGGATATTGGTGAAGGTCCATGTGGTCCTGATACTGAAATTTTCTATGATCGTGGTCAAGAAAACAATGACGTTGCTGAAGACGATCCAGAAAACTTCCCAGGTGGTGAAAATGCTCGTTACCTTGAAATTTGGAACATCGTATTTTCACAATACAACCACTTGCCAAATGGCAAATACGTAGATCAACCACATAAGAATATCGATACTGGTATGGGTCTTGAACGTGTTCTTTCAATTTTGCAAGATGCACCAACTAACTTTGAAACTGACTTGTTCTTGCCAATTATTCACGCAACTGAAAAGATGACTGATGGTAAGAAGTATGGCGTAAACAAAGAAGATACAACTGCATTCAAGATTATTGCTGACCACGTTCGTGCTGTAAGTTTTGCTATTGCTGACGGTGCTCTTCCATCAAATAATGGTCGTGGCTATGTTCTTCGTCGTTTAATTCGTCGTGCTGACTTGAATGGTCAACGTTTGGGCATTAAGGGTGCATTCCTTTACAAGCTTGTTCCAGTTGTTGGTGAAATTATGCAAAGTCACTATCCAGAAGTTATGGATCAAAGAGGCTTTATTGAAAATGTTATTCAAAATGAAGAAGAACGTTTCCAAGCAACTCTTGATTCAGGTTTAACTTTGCTTGATGAATTAATTGAAAAAGCTAAGAAGTCAGATGACAAGACTATTTCTGGTAAAGATGCCTTTAAGTTGTTTGATACTTACGGTTTCCCATATGAATTAACTTTTGAATCAGCTCAAGATGCTGGCTTAAAGGTTGACAAGAAGGGCTTCGATGCTGAAATGGAAGCTCAAAAAGAACGTGCACGTAAGGCTCGTGGCGATCTTCAATCAATGGGTAAGCAAGACGTAACCTTGATGAATATTAAGGATAAGTCAGAATTTGAATACGGTGTTTACGAAGAACCTCATGCTAAGTTGATTGACATTGTCGTTGATGACAATTTGGTTGATAAGGCTGACGGCGAACATGCAACTTTAGTATTTGATAGGACGCCATTTTACGCTGAACGTGGTGGACAAGTTGCCGATCATGGTGATATTTACAACCAAGATGGTGAATTAGTTGCTAAGGTTATTGATGTTCAACACGCACCAAACGATCAAAACTTGCACTTCGTTGACATTATTTTGCCACTTGAAAAGGGACAAGAATATGTTCTTAAGATTGATCGTGAACGTCGTGAAGGCTTGCGTCACTCTCACTCAGCAACTCACCTTCTTCACTCAGCACTTCGTCAAGTTTTAGGTGAACATACTCACCAAGCTGGTTCTTTGGTAGAACCTGATTACTTAAGATTTGACTTCACTGCTATGGAACCAATGACTCCACGTGAGATTAAGTCTGTTGAAACTTTAGTAAACCAAAAGATTTGGGATGCAATTCAAGTTAAGACTACCATCACTACCCCAGAAGAAGGTGTGAAGATGGGTGCCTTGGCCTTATTTAACGGTAAGTACGGTGATAAAGTTCGTGTTGTTCAAATGAGTGACTTCTCAGCAGAATTCTGTGGTGGTACTCACTGTGCAAACACTAACCAAATTGGTATTTTCAAGATCACTTCAGAATCAGCTATCGGTGCTGGTATGCGTAGAATTGAAGCTGTAACTTCAAAGAAGGCATATGAATACTTAGCTGATCGCTCAAGCTTGCTTGATGAAATCCAAGAAGATGTTAAGGCAACTAAGGCTGACGATATCGTTGAAAAGATTGATAGTCTTGAAAAAGATTTACATGATAGCCAAAAGCAAGTTGAAGAATTAACTACGAAGATTAACCAAGCTAAGGCTGGTCAAATTTTTGACAATGTTCAAAAGGCTGGCGACTTGACTGTTATTGCTGAAATTGCTGATGTTAACGGTATGAATGACTTGCGTGAATTAGCAGATAACTGGAAGAGCAGCAATAAGTCAGATGTGTTAGTATTAGGTGCAGAAAATGATGGTAAAGCTAATATGATTATTAGCTTAAATGACAAGGCACTTGATAAAGGTCTTAAAGCAGGAAACTTGATTAAGAAGGCTGCTCCAATCTTTGGTGGTGGCGGTGGTGGCCGTCCAAACATGGCTCAAGCCGGTGGTAAGAAGCCGGAAGGCTTGCAAGATGCTATCAAGACTGTAATTGATGAAATTTCTCAAAATTAATTAATTGAGTTTAACCTTTTTTTCAAGTAAAATTGTGACAGGAGGAATAATTATGAGTTCGCTAGATAAGACTATGCATTTTGACTTTAATCAAAATAAAGGAAAAAATGTTTATGATACTCTGCAAGATGTTTACAATGCGCTCGAAGAAAAGGGCTATAATCCAATTAACCAGATTGTAGGATACTTACTTTCTGGCGATCCTGCTTATATCCCACGTCATAACGATGCGCGTAATTTGATTCTTAAGCATGAGCGTGATGAAATTATTGAGGAGCTTGTTAAGAGCTACTTAGGTAAAAATAAGTAATGAAAAGACTAATTGGTTTAGATATCGGTTCGAAAACAGTTGGTGTAGCAGTTAGCGATGAATTAGGTATTAGTGCGCAAAGATTAGAGACAATTACAATTGATGAAGATCGTCATAATTTTGGAATAAAATCTTTAAAAAAGATTGTTCGAGAATATGATCCGGAAGCCTTTGTTTTAGGTTTACCTAAAAATATGGACGGAACTTCTGGGCATTCAGTTGAACGCAGTAAAGCTTATGGAAAACGCTTAGAAGATAAATTTGGTCTACCTGTTTATTACGATGATGAACGGTTAACTACTATCGAATCAAGACGTGTTCTTGTTGAAGAAGCAGGAATGCATGATCGTAAAAAACGTAAGGAAATAATTGACCAAATGGCTGCAGTACTTATTTTGCAAAATTATTTAGACTTACACCGAAAGGATTAAAATGGCAGCACAAGTTAATGGTGATGGTGACAAGGACCGTCAAATTACCTTAATCGATGATAAGGGTAATGAAGAATTATACGAAATCTTATTCACTTTCCATTCAGATGATTATGATAAATCTTATGTCTTGCTTTACCCAGCAGCTGTAGGCGACGATGAAGACATTGAAGTCCAAGCGTTTAGCTATGATGCAGATGATGCTGGTGATGTTACAAGCACTGATTTGCATGAGATTACTTCAGATGAAGAATGGGCAATGGTTCAAGGAGTTTTGAATACTTTCTTGGATGATGACCGTTTAAGTGGTGAATAGAAGAGGGACTGGCCTTGGCCAGCCTCTTTTTGTTATAAAGAGAATTAATAAAAAGAAGTTATGAATAAAAAGATTTTAGAAATACTAGAATTTGGTAGGCTTACAAATCAATTGAAAGCTTTGGCAATTACTGCACCTGCTAAGCAAAGGGCAGAAGAATTATTGCCAAGTGGAGATTTTAATAAAGTTCAAAAGCAATTAGATCAAACTTTTGCTTTAGCAAGTATTTTACGTGTAGAGGGCCAACTTCCTTTAACTGATTTTGCGGATGTACGTCCCAGTACCAAACGATTAGGCGTAAAAGCAAATTTGAATGCTAAAGAACTCGGCAATTTATTGCTGGTTCTAACTTTGGCTAATGATATTAATAGTTTTATTGAAACAGTTAATGACAATGACAGCATTAATATTGATGCAATTGATGATATTTTGGATCAATTAGATGTTCCAGTGACTTTATTCCGGGAATTAAAAAAGTCCCTTGATTATGATGGCGAAGTTCTCGATTCGGCTTCTTCTGCCTTAGCTCGTTTGCGTCATGATATGCGCAGCAATGAAGAAGAAATTAAGAATAAGATGGAAGGATACACTAAGGGCAACAGCAGCAAGTATCTTTCTGAAGGAATTGTTACTATTCGTGATGATCGCTACGTTATTCCTGTTAAGCAAGAATATCGTGGCAAATTTGGTGGCGTTGTTCACGATCAAAGTGCTAGTGGTCAAACTCTATTTATTGAGCCAGAAGCAGTTTTAAACTTGAATAATCGCCAGCAAAATCTTCTTGCTCAAGAGCGTCAAGAAATTCATCGTGTTTTGCGTAATTTGTCTGATTTAGCGCGTGAAGAAATTACGCCTTTGAATCAAATTGCTTCTGCATTAACAGAATTGGACTTTTTACAAGCAAAGGCTAAGTTAGCTAAAAAAATGAAGGCTACCCAGCCTAAATTAACAAAAGATCATTCTTTAAATCTTTTAAAAGCACGCCATCCTTTAATTGATCCTGAAAAAGTAGTCCCTAATGATATTAGATTAGGTTCAGATTTTGATACTATGCTTATCACAGGACCGAACACGGGTGGTAAGACTATTACTTTAAAGACAGCAGGCTTGCTTCAGTTAATGGCGCAATCTGGTTTATTCATTCCTGCTGAAGAAGGCAGCAAAGTTGGTGTCTTCAAGCAAGTTTATGCAGATATTGGGGATGAGCAATCAATTGAACAATCCCTCAGTACTTTTTCATCTCATATCAATGATATTGTTGATATTATGAAGAATGTTAACGAAGAAACCTTAGTATTAATCGATGAAATTGGTGCGGGAACGGATCCAGAAGAAGGGGCAAGTTTGGCCATTAGTATTTTGGACTTTTTACGTAAAAAAGATGCCAAAATCATGGTTACAACGCACTATCCAGAACTTAAACTTTATGGATACAATCGTGAACGTACCACTAATGCATCAATGGAATTTGATTTAAAGACTTTGTCACCAACTTACCGTTTACAAATTGGAATTCCTGGACACAGTAATGCCTTTGCGATTGCGCGCCGATTAGGGATGCGCGAAGATGTTGTTAAGAATGCTCAAGGTTTAATGAAGGATACTGATTCTGGAATTAATAAGATGATTGAGCGTTTGAATGAACAAACTAAGGCAGCAACTAGTGCACGCAATCGCTTGGAAACCAGCCTTGATCGTAGCCAAAAGTTAGAAGAAAAATTGCAAGAAGCCCTCGATTGGTATAACCAACGTGTTCAAAAGCAGCTCGATTTTGCCCAAGAGCGTGCCAACGAAGTGGTGGCTAAAAGACGTAAAAAAGCTGATAAGATTATTCAAGAACTTGAAAATCAGCAAAAGAATGGTGCTTTAATTCAAGAAAATAAAATTATTGATGCAAAAGGACAACTTAATAAATTACAACGTCAAGCTGATAATTTAGCCCATAATAAGGTCTTACAGCGTGAAAAACGTCGTCATCGTGTAAGTGTGGGGGATAAGGTGAAAGTCCTTTCTTACGGCCAAACTGGGATAATTACTAAAAAACTCACAGAGCATGAATATGAAGTTCAAATGGGAATTATTAAAGTTAAAGTTAGTGATCGTGATGTGGAGAAGATTGAAAGCAAAAATACGCAAAAGAAACAATCTCCAGTTAGAGCAACTAGCGGTACTTTAAGAAGAAATAATGCTCACAGTGAACTTGATTTACGTGGTCAGCGTTATGAAGAAGCAATGACTAATTTAGATCGTTATATTGATTCTGTTTTGCTTGCCGGCCTAGAATATGTAACTATTATTCACGGTATCGGTACAGGAGCTATTCGTAAGGGCGTTTGGCAATATTTGCGTAGCAGCAATCATGTTAAGAGCTTTAACTATGCACCGGCAAACGAAGGTGGAAACGGTGCAACAATTGTTAGATTAAAGTAAGCAATTAACTTGTAAAAAGTAAGCGGCACTGATATAGTATCAGTATAAGCAAAACAAATAGATATTTTTGAAAGAGGTAAAAGCAATGGTTGATGCAATCACTGATCAAACTTTTGATGAAGAAACTAAAGATGGCGTTGTTTTAACAGATTTTTGGGCAACTTGGTGTGGTCCATGCAAGATGCAATCACCAGTTATTGATCAATTGGCCGAAGAACGTCAAGATGTTAAATTTACTAAGATGGATGTTGATCAAAATCAAGATACTGCAAAGAAGTTAGGAATTATGGCTATTCCAACTTTGCTTATTAAGAAAGATGGCAATATCGTTGATCGTTTGACTGGTTACACTCCAAAAGAAAAACTTAGTCAAATTTTGGACCAATACACTGACTAATAAAAATATTAGGCAAAGAAAAACACCTGCATCTGCAGGTGTTTTTTATATTTAAATTTGTTTTTGTCTTTCTTCTAAAAGATCACGAATATCTTTTAAGTAATCTTCAGCAGTTGGAATTGTTGCTTCTTCTTTCTTTTCACGACGTGTAATTTTGTTGATTGCTTTAACGATAAGAAAGACAACGAAAGCAATAATTAAGAAATTGATGATTGAATTAATGAAAGCACCATACTTAAAAGTAGCATCGCCAACCTTTAAAACCAAGTTTGAAAGGTCGATTTTTCCGATAAATAATCCAATTAATGGATTGATAAGGTTGGTAACAAGTGATTTAACAATTGAAGTAAAAGCTGCACCAATGATTACACCGACAGCTAGATCAATGACGTTACCACGGGCGATAAATTCCTTGAATTCTTTAATCATGGTAAATCTCCTATATATAAAATCTATACTTTTTATATTAAATATACAGGAACTATCTTAATTTAGCTATTTTAATGCTTATGAATTAACCGAAACGGGCAAGGATTTGGACCTTTTTTTCTTTATCTAAAATTGTAATTTCACTTTCAGTGCTGCGATCAGTTTCTTTTTGAACAACTTCTGCAATCATTCCACTTTCGATTGAAAATTCTTTGCTGTCACTATTTAAACGATCAACAATATTTTGACCGCTTAATTCAAAAGTAATCGATGAACGTCTTTCTTTTACTTTAGTCAAAGTGCCAAATTCTGCAGTTTCAAAGAATTCTACGAGATCATCAAAAGAAGATAAGGCATAATGACGAGCAATTCTTTTACCAGCCCAGTATAAGATTGCATTATTATCATCGCCTAAAATTTCTGGTAATAAAAAATCTCTATAAAGTTGATTTAAAAAATAAACGTGTTCGTTAGTTTGATTATTATCTTGCATAAGTTTCATCCCTTTTATTCTTTTTTATTTTACCGTAAACTAGTAGGAGTAGAAAATAAAATTTTTCTTTAGGAGTGTGGATTTTTATGGATAATCGTCCAATCGGACTGCTAGATTCAGGAGATGGCGGTTTTAGCGTTGTAAAAAAAGTAATAAAAAAGTTGCCAGGCGAATCAACTATTTTTATCGGTGATAATGCTCATATGCCTTATGGTGATAAGAGCAAAGACGAAGTTATTGAATTAACGCGTCGCAGTGTTAATTTCTTGTTAAGCAAAAATGTTAAGTTGATTATTTTCGCATGTAACACTGCAACTGCGGTTGCTATGCCAACTATTCAAAAAGAAATTGATCAACAAATTATCGGAGTGATTCAATCTGGAAGTTTAGCAGCCGCTAGAACAACAGAAAATAAAAAAGTAGCCGTTGCAGCAACGCCAGTTACGATTGCTACTCATGCTTATAAAAAAGAGATTCAATATCGTGACCCTAATATTGAAGTTACTGAATTAGCAGCTCCTAAATTGGCACCATTAGTTGAGGCAATGGAAGACTACGATACTAATTTAAAGGTAGTTAAGGAAAGTTTAGAACCACTTAAAGGGAAAGAATTCGATACATTTGTTTTGGGATGTACGCATTATCCATTAATTCAAAAAGAATTTGAAGCTCTTCTTCCAGATAACGTTGAAATTGTTGATCCAGCAGATCAGGTTGCTCAATACACTTATAATGTAATGCGCCGCGATGATTTGTTTGCAATTCCTGATAGCGTTCCAAAGCATGAATATTACACAACGGGTAATGTTGAAAGTTTTGAAAAAATGGGTCGTTCATTCTTAGGGGATGAAAGCTTGACTGCAAAACATGTAGATACGGAGAACATGTAATGGTTAAAGAAATTTTATTTGCGACGAGCAATCAAGGGAAAGTTAGAGAGCTTAAAGAAGCATTTAAACAAGCGGGAGTCAATCTTGATATTAAGACCAATGCCGATTTAGATAATCCACCACATCCGATCGAATCAGGGAAGACTTTTGAAGCAAATGCTAAAATCAAGGCTCATGAATTAGCAGACTTTTCAGGCCTGCCAACTATTGCAGATGATTCGGGATTAATGGTCGATAAATTAAATGGTGCTCCAGGCGTTAGATCAGCTCGTTATGCTGGCGAGGCTCATAATGATGCCCATAATAATGCTAAGCTTTTGACAGAATTAGGCGGAGTTCCTCAAGAAGAGAGAACAGCAAAGTTTAATACAACGATTGTAGTTTCTATGCCTAATCATTTTGATAAAGATTTAGTCGTTTCTGGTCAATGTGAGGGAGAAATTATGCCTGGCCCACGTGGAGAAGATGGTTTTGGCTATGATCCTTTGTTTTATGTTCCTGAAAAGAAAAAGACTTTTGCTGAAATGACTACTGATGAAAAGAATGAAATCTCACATCGTGGTCGTGCTGTTAAAAAATTGCTAAAAGAGTTGCCTGCTTGGCTTGCTCAATTTGAAAGTTAAAGTAAAGAAAAAAAGCTGGGTTGTCCCAGCTTTTTAATTTGTTTTTGTAGTAATAGTTGTAGGCTTTTCAGCGAATTTAACGTTATTTTCTTGTAGAGCGTGAATATAATGACTTAGGTAAATGTTTCGAACGCTGCTTTCTTTTCCAGGCTTAACTTTGAAAAAGACATTAAAAGTAACATTATGACCATTTTGGGCGGTAACACCGGTGATTGTTGGCCCAGAGACAATTGTTTTTCTTTCTGGCTTAACCTCGCCGTTAACTTTTTTGATAATTTCATTTATTTTATCAAAATCATTGTCGGTATCTAATTCTAAGTTAACATTTAAACTCATTGCATTATGAGCTAAGTTTTGTACGACAGAAATACTGCGGTTAGGAACGTAAATAATGCTGCCGTCAGACGCTTTTAAACGAGTTGTTCTTAAGCCAAGTTGAATGACTGTACCAATTTGTGAATCAATAGCTACCGTGTCACCAACGTCAAATTGATCTTCGCTCAAAATAAAAAATCCGTTAACCAAATCGCTTACGAATCCTTGGGCACCCATACCTAAAGCTAAAGAGAAGATTCCGGCACTGGCAAGCAAAGTCCCAACAGGAACACCGATAATTGATAAAACACCAAAAAGGTAAAAGAAAATAACTGTATATTGAAATACGCTATTTATTAAAGCCGTAATTGTTCGCGTACGTTTGTTTTTAGGTTTAGCCCGTTTAGACGATAAATAGCGGTTAATAATTTTTTTACCAAAATGAGATATTAGGTAAAAAATCAAAGTCGTTAAAAATAATTGCCAAATAACTGTCAATAAATTCTCACTCAATTTATCCCAATTAATTGAGAAAGTTTTATGATCAATATGAAATGATGATAAAGACGGAGTTTTCATTTTTATTCCTTTCAAAAAAGCTTATCTCTATATTAACAAAGTTACATAATTATTGAGAATAAAGTGTTTTCATGCTAGACTTTTTTTAGATGTAATATTGTCGGAGGTAAAAAATGGTAATTTCTTATGGTGCTTTAGCAGGTTTAATTGCTGCGATTGCGTTTGTAGTTTTAGTGCTTTTTACAATTCCGATGCTTGTTCATACAGCTAAGGCTTTAAAAGAAGTCAATGAGACTATGCAAACAACAAATAAATCAATTCAGCAAATTTCTACTGATGTTGATGGTTTGATGAAGCAAAGTAGTGATTTATTAGATAAGACTAATGATCTTTTGGCTGATGTTAATGGTAAGATGAAAACAATCGATCCTGTTGTTAAGGCAGCTGCTGATTTGGGAGAAAGCGTTCAAGAAATTAATGCTTCTTCTAAGAAGATGGCTAAGCGTTTTAACAGCGCACGCTCAGTTCGTACAGGCGTTCTTTCATCTGTTCTTACAACAGTATTAGCTAGACGTAAGCGTCGAAATGGTGAAGATTAATATAATAAAAGGAGGACTTCCATATGAGTAAGTTTACAAGCTTTTTAATTGGTGCAGTTGCCGGAGCTGCAGCTGGATTTGTTGCTGGTTCATTATTAGTTGATGATGATCAACTTGATGATGTTAAAAAGAAGATTCAAGACAACGATAAGCTTCAAGATTTGAAGAAGAAATACGATAACGGTACAGAAATCGTTAAGAATCAATTGGCTTCATTCCCTAAGAATGTTGAAGATGATTCAGAACTTAAGGACTTTGATGATATTGTTATTGATGATTCAAAGGAAAATAATGTTAGTTCAGATGATAATGCAGAAGAAACTGTAGATGATTTGAACAAGGCAGAAAAAGATGATGATACTTCATCAATGCCAGAATAGTAAACATTAAAG
>NZ_BALY01000041.1 GCF_000615445.1 Lactobacillus hamsteri DSM 5661 = JCM 6256
GTCTGTTGCTTGTCTACTAATCCACATTGTACGGGTTTGGGTGGGCAGGGTTCTTTAGAAGCAAAATTCGCCCAACCGTTTCAGAGAAAAATAATATGAGAATTAAAATATTATCGAAAATACAAATGTAAAGCAATGAAAATTTGGAAAGAAAAAGACAAGATTTGATAATCTTGCCTGTTTAGATATTCAATAATCTGAGGTGTTAATCTAATATAACAAAAACCGTTGCTCTTCTTGGACTTTAGAGTAACGGTTTTTTCATATACTTTTTTGTGATTCATACAATGCACATTTATCAATATCTAGTATAAAAGCTTTTTATAATTTACGCAATCAATGCATCGTGAATTAGTTATATTCTTCTAGCAACCAATCAATTAAATATTTAACAGGAATGCCATCAACAGACCCCGTATCAAATTGAGATAATGACAATACGATTTTCTTGTAACCATCCGGAATGAAACGCAAATTATCAGTCTCGCGAGTGCTATTTTCTGGTAAATGCTCAGTAACTTGATAATATTCAACCGTTGTACCTTTTTTGGCAACGAAGTCGATTTCTTTTCCAGAATAATCACCAACGTTAACGTTATAGCCACGGCGAAGCAATTCTACGAAAACAATGTTTTCAATTTGATGGCCGAAGTTGTCACGATGATCTTTGTTTAATCGCGTGTTGCGTAAGCCCGTATCAGCAACATAATATTTTCCTAACGTACTCATCATCTTTTTACCACGAATATCATATTTTTTAGCTTGATAGAAAAGATAGGATTGTTCAAGCAAATGCAGATAAGAAATCACAGTTGAAGTTGTCGTCTTAAATCCATTGCTGCGCAAAGTGTTAGAAATATTATTAGCTGAAATTGCACTTCCTAATTCACCCATTAAATATTCAATAATAGCGACAATGGCTTGATCATCGCGAGTATTAGAACGCAAGGCAATATCGCGAAGAACTACAGAATCAAAAATACCATTCTTTAATGCAATTTTGAGATCATCGCTTGGAGCAATATCAACTGCTGGGAATCCACCATCAACAATGTATTGTGTAAATAATTGGTAGCTTGTTTGAGGCGTGCCTTTTTTGAAATCATAATATTCTTTAAATGATAATGGGTAAACCTCCAGTTCAACGTATCTTCCTGAAAGAAGTGTGGCGAGTTCACCAGATAAAAGATGTGCGTTTGATCCCGTGATATAAATGTCGGCATTCATATCTACTCGAAAACTGTTGATAGCTTTTTCCCAATTGTTGACATGTTGGATTTCATCAAAGAAAAGATAATTTTTCTTCTCTTTATTTTCATGATCATGGACATAATGATAGAGATCCATTTCATCCTTGATATCATTGAAAGCTAAATCTTCAAAATTAATATGAATAATTTGATCATCGGTAATACCTTCCTTGCGCAATTCATCAATAAACATATTCATGAGGAAGGTCTTTCCTGAGCGCCGAATTCCAGTGATAACTTTAATTACTTCGTTGTCCTTAAACTTTTTTAGGAAGGACATGTATCTTTCACGTTTAATAATCATTTTAACTTCCTTGTCTTTTATGAAAGATATTTTTAGTAAAATAATATTTTATCTTATATAAAATATTATATCATCACTTTTATGATTTTATCTTTTATAAAAGATATTTCTATTTATGCACAAAAAAGCGAAGCCTTTAAGCCTCGCTTTTTAGATTAATGATACTTTGTTGTTCTTTTTGCCAGAGCTGATAGAAATAATCTGGCGTTTCACTAGAGTATAATTGTGGATTTTCTACTAATAATTCGTATGTTTTTGAGCGCAGGAATTGTTCACTGGCTTCCTGAAAGCTCATGTCGATATTCATAATAATTTTCTTCACCACCGAGGCGGTCGTGTATGCGACAAAGTCTCTAGTATCCATGATATTTTCCTTTCTTCTATATGTGGTCATTTGCTTAAATTATATCAAGTTGAATATTGAAACTCTAAAATCGCGCATTAATTTAAGAAAAATGAAAACGCCTATCGTTAAGATAGACGTTAGACGGAAACATAATTAATAGATGCTATTTTGAAGTTTTAAGCTTCTTTCATAATTTGTTTAAGCTCTTCTTCAGAGAAATGATCGCCGTAATGTTTCTTTAGATTATTTAAAATTTTTTCATTTGATACATCAACACTTTTTAGCATTTGAATAGATTTTTTAATATCTTCAACTTCCACATCATAAGTATTGTCAGCCAACATCATGTCTAAATTCATATCTAAATGCCTCCATTCTGGACTTGCTACGTAATCTTTAACTTCTGAATCGATTTTCTTAATGAAGTCACTGTCCTCGTTGACCTTGCCATTCATATAATCTAAAAAATTTCGCAGATCATAGCTTAAACAATCGTCATGGCCCAATGAATTGAAATAAAGCCAGTGTGCGTTAGTATCAATTACTGATTCGGGATTATTACGATTTGCTAAAACTTCCATCTCATATTTGGCTTGGCCTAATCCGAAAGGATCGAATGGCGAAAAGAAAATAATATAGCTTGCCTTAATATGGCGGTAATTCTTTCCTGACGGCAAAGTATCCTTGTCAATTTGTGATTGATAGTAGCGAAACCTTTTACCGATAGCGGAATCATTTCGCATCTGCATTTCGATGTCAAATTCTTGAGTTTTATTTTTAGCCCAGATATCAAAACGAGTATTACGCTCTTTAAGCCTTTTATTGAATTCTTTTTGCGGAGTAACTTTAACATCCTGAATGTCGAGCTCGGGCAAGATTTGTCTTAAGAAATACAGGCAATTTTCTTTCTTACTCATTATGTATCCAAAAATCGGATCACGAGTGATAGTTTCATTTTTTAACTTATTTACTATAATTATACCTCCTTAATGTGCATCTATCTGTGAATTATGCTTCCATGTATATATGTGCAAAAAAGCTAGATTTTTCCGAAAAAAGTTGCTCCATGAAGATAATTCTTAAACAATCGGTTATAATTATTAATGAAAGTGATTTTTTAGATAATGATGTCTAAAATATAAAACTGTTTCTTAACGGAAACAGTTTTTTTCATACTCAAAAATATGCTCACGTATGTAATAAATATTATTTTTTCATTTCAAAGTAGTCCTTTAGGTTGTATAGATCTGGAAAGCTGTATACAATAAAGTTGTTACATTCATAGGAGAATACGCAAATGAAGAGAAAATTTATTACTGGTGTCGCTACAGCCGCAGTTTTGACCTCAACTGTTGGTCCAGCAATGAGTAATATTCCTGCTATTAAGCAAGCATCAACTCATACAGTTTCAGCTGCGACTATTAGCCAAAATGCTTTTTTACAAAAAGCTTCACGTCAAGCTCAAAAGGCCGCTAAGAAATATGGTGTTTATCCTTCAGTTATGATTGCACAAGCAATTGTTGAATCTGGTTGGGGTAGCTCTACTTTAGCTACGCATGCTAATAACCTGTTTGGTATTAAGGCTGGTGAAGACTGGAGTGGTGAAAGTTACACAGTCAGAACTCGTGAAGAAAACGGCGCAGGCAAGAGCTATTACATTAATGCAGCTTTTAGAAAATACGATTCTTACGAAGGCTCATTTGATGATAATGGTAAAAAGCTTCGCCTTGGAGTTAGCTGGCAACCTACTCGTTATCAAGGTGCTGGATTGAAAATGCTTCAGGATATGCAGCTGCAACTAAAGCTTTGACTGGAACTTATGCAACTGATCATAAGTACAACCAAAGCCTTGATAGCAGAATTGCTCAATATAATTTGTCAAAATATGATCCTAAGATTAGCAAAGAAGCAAAGAGCTACACAGTTAAAGAAAATGCTGCAGCTTACGCTTGGCCAACTGATCACAGCGTAAGTGCTAAATCAGGTTCAGTTAAAAAAGATGAAACTGTAACTGTTGATAAGACTATTACTTACTATAATGGTTCACAGCGTATGCATATTGCTGGCAAAGGTTGGGTTAACTCAACAATCTTTAAGAAGGGTGGCTCAATGGCAGCTGTTACCCAAGCTCCTAAGGGTCAAGATGTTAAAGTTAATAAGCAATTAATGCATAATTCTTATGTCTATGACGGCGAGGGTAAACGTGTTAAAGGCGTTAAGGCATTAAAGGAAGACAATGTAGTTGTAACTTATGGTACTAAGAAGATTAACGGTAAGAAATATTATCGTATCGGTGAGGATCGTTATATTGCAGCTGGTAACATTGATGGTACAATGCGCCTTCTTAAGCATAATACTTATGTTTACAATGGTAGCGGCAATCGTGACAATGAAATTGTCTACAAGAAGGGTAAGTCACTTGCTACTTATGGCAAGTCAGTAACTATTGTTGGAAAGAAGTACTACAAGATCGGCATTCATCAGTACGTAAAAGTTTCAAACTTTGAGAAGTTATAATTTTCTCTGAGTAAAAAGGAATAAGGGAGACTGAATTGAAACTTAAAAAAGTGTTGATTACTTTGACTGCAGCTGGCATTACAGCTGCAGTTTCTTTCTTTGGAGCAAATTCTGCAAGCGCTGCAACCTTGAATGATATGGCTAAACAAAACGGTTATGTCGGCACGACATTTTTATATAAATGGTTGAAGACGCAGAATATTCGCTACAATAAATTTTATGAAGAAAACAAAATAATTTATCGGAATAACGGCAAGCCAGAAGGAATTGTCATTCACGAAACGGCTGATCCAGGTGCTACCGCTAAGGATGAGGCAATTTATTTTAACCGTGAATGGAATAAGATGTATGCTTATGTCCATGCATTTGCAGATCATAACGATGTTATCCAAATGATGACGCCTGATTATGGTGTTTGGGGCGCAGGTCCAATGGCTAATGATCGTTTTGTACAAATCGAGCTCTGTGAAGAAAATAATCGTAATGATTTTGCGAAAAGTATTAATAATGATGCGATTTGGTGTGCGCGGATTTTGCACAGATATAATTTAAAGCCAACTAATGCAACTCATGATGGTAAGGGAACAATTTGGTCCCATGCTGCTGTTTCTAAGTTTTTAGGCGGAACAGATCATGGCGATCCAGATGGTTATTTTGCCAAATGGGGCTACAGCATGGATAATTTCTTTGATCTTATTTCTCACTATTATAATTTGCAACAAGGTGCTCCAACAAAGGACAAAGATACCAAGCCTTCAAATCCAGCTGACAATATTACTAAATTGCCAGAAGTTAAGCCTGGTGAAAGTTTGTTAATGCATGATGCATATTTGTATGATGCTAAGGGCAAAAAGATTAAAGGCAAGAGTATGAAAAAGGCCGGCACCGTTGTTAAGATTCAAGCAACCAAGACGATTAATAAGAAGAAATATTATCAAATTGGTAAAAATCAATATATCAATGCTTCTAACATTGATGGCACAATGCGTCTTTTAAAGCATAATTCCTACATTTATGATACGGTTGGCATCAAGACGGGCACAAGCAAGTTGTTGAAAGGCAATAACGTTAAGACTTATGGCAGTCCAATAATAATTGAGGGAACTGAGTACTATGCTATTGGCGCTACCCAGTTTGTTAAGGCAGATAATTTCAGATAATGAAAAGTCGCGATGATGCGGCTTTTTTTGTATAATCAAACTATTAATAAGGGAGGAAAAATTATGGCGCAATTATCGCTATTTCTTGTTGTGCTTTTAGCCTTAGTGATTCCGATTTTTATGGCGCGTTTTAATGTGAATAACGTGCCGACCGCTGTTGCCGAAATTATTGTCGGTATCGTGATGGGATCAAGTGGCTTTAACTTAATTTCACAAACGCATGATTTAAGCTTTTTGTCTAACTTAGGAGTTATCTTGTTGATGTTCCTTTCAGGGATGGAGATCGACTTTGATCTTTTAAGTAAGAAAAACAATCCTAAGTCACGCAGTCAATCCGGAAAAGTTGTCGATCCGCTTCCAACAGCGGGAATGGCGTTTGCTGGTGTAGCAGTGATGTCAATTATCTTGGCATTTTTGCTTAACAAATTTGGCTTATTCTCAGAAATTCCACTTGCTGCAATTATTTTTATGACAGTGGCATTAGGTGTAGTTATCGCTACTTTGAAGGAAAAAGATATTTTAGGTCGACCAATTGGTCAAACAATTTTGTTAACGGCTGTTATGGGCGAAGTTATTCCACTTTTGCTGTTAACAATTTATGCTTCGCTACATGGTGGCAACGCAGAAAAGTTGTGGCTTATCATTTTGCTTTTTGCGGCAGCTATCTTTTTGCTTTGGCGTTTCCGTCAGCCTTATGATTGGTTCGTTAAAGTGACTAAGGCAACAACGCAACTTGATATTCGTTTAGCATTCTTTTTGATTTTTGCTTTAGTTACAGTTGCCGAAACAGTTGGTGCAGAAAACATTTTAGGTGCATTTTTAGCCGGAATGGTTATGAAACTCTTACAGCCAAGTGAAGCAACTAAAGATAAATTAACCTCAATTGGTTATGGTTTCTTCATTCCAATTTTCTTCATCATGACAGGCGTAGGTTTAAACCTGAGAAGACTTTTGGCTCATCCAGAAATGCTTGTGCTCTTGCCAGTTTTAGTTATTTTCTTATTCTTGGCAAAAGCACCAGTTCTTGCTGTCTACATGCATAAGTTTGATAAACGCAATGCCTTTGCAGGTGGCTTTTTGACAGCAACCACAATTACGATTGTTTTGCCAACTTTGCAAGTTGCTAGACGACTTCATTTGATTGATCAAATTCACTCAGATGTTTTTATTTTAGCTGCGGTAATCGTATGTATTGTTTCACCAATTGTCTTTAATTCCAACTTTGTTTTGAGTCCAGAAGACCGCATCAAACAAAGAGTGGTAATGGTTGGTGCTAATACTTTTACCATGCCAATTATTCATGATTTACATGACAATTGGTATTCAGTTAAGCTTTTTACCAGCGATGAAAATAATTTTAATACCTTCAAGAGTCGTGCGGATATTAATTTAATTCCAAGTTTAACTAAAGAAGAGTTGGAAAAAGCTGGCGGCTTTGATGGTGACATTTTTGTAGCGGCTATGCATGACGATAAATTGAATTATGCTTTGGGTAAAATGGCAAAAGAAGCTGGAGTTAACCGCGTCATCGTTCGACAGATGCAACCAGATGCACAGACTATTAATGATTTGGAAGATAATAATATTGAAGTCTTTAACTTTAGCAATGTCCGTGCGGCCTTGATGAGAGCTTTGATCGAATCACCAGCTGTTTACCAAGTTATGACAGATACCAAGAATGTTCTCTACTCAGTTGTTGTAAGAAATACTAAGTATACAGGACGTCAGTTAATGGATTGGGAATTTGTTGATAAGATGACAGTTAGTCGAATTCGCCGTGATGATGCATGGCTTTCACCTCATGGTTCAACTGTTATTGAGCCAGGGGATGAAATTATTTTCTCAGGTGAATTTGAAACGGCTGATGAAATTAGACAAATTTTAGGAAAACAATAAAAGAGAAAAATGCTAACAATGAAATTCATTGCTAGCATTTTTGTTTTCAGTCATTATTTAGTTTTCTTCTTTTCTTTTACCATTGGAAGAGGCTTAGCATCTAAAGCGTTGTTTGGAATCTTCAAGAAATCGTGCTTGCCAAAGTTGCCGAAACTTTGACCCAAGCGTACTTTAGAAAGTTTGCCCAAAGTCATGTTTACAAAGATATTGCATGAAAAGAGCTTATTATTTTTGACGACCATTGTAACGGTCATGTTGCGGTATTTACCGTATTTTTGAATATTTCTAAAGACCTTTTCTTGCTCTGCACTTTGCCCTACAGTAGCAACGATGTCATCGGCAGTTGCCTTCATCATCTTAGGATCAGTTGTTTTTGCGGTTAAAGTATATGTTTGCTTATTACGCTTCATCTTGTATGCATTCTTTAAGGTCGCATCAGGATTAAAGATTACTTTATTATTGGTAATTGCTTCAAGAAGTTCAGCGTAGCTATGGCCATTTAATTTTTGCGCGTTAGTCTTATACCAAGTACTGCTACCGTTAATATAAGCGTTATTAGAATTGTTGATCCATTCTTCGGAACTACGAGTTTTTCCATTAGCTGTTGTTTGATTGTTAATATGGAAAACTGTTGCTTCGCCACCAAAAGTAGTATTAGCAACAACTAATTGTGAAGAAGTGTCAGTTGAAAGACGAAGGGATTGGATAACTTGACCACTCTTAAAACCTTTTTGTGATTTTTGGATAACTTCATCTTTAGTTAAAGTAGGGGTGGCTTTTTGCTTTTTTTGTTGGCTACAGCCGCCAGCTAATAAGGCAGCAGCTAATGTTAAGCCTAAAAATATCTTTTTAAATTTCATCTGTATTTGAATCTCTTTTCGTAATTATAGTAACTAATTTTATTGTACTATTTCAGCTATTATTTACCTAATTCCACAGCTGATTTAGTAACGGTGTTTGGAATTTTGAGATTAGAATTTTTGTTGATATCATCGATATTTAATTTCAAATGTTTAACTTGTCCGTCATCTTTATATGCGGCGTCGATAGTAGTTTTAGTTAAATTGTATTTCTTATCGGTAGAAATCTTAATTTCGGTGTTATAAGGCTTAACATTATCAAGATCGATTCCAATTACAGAAGTGATCATGGAATTTTGGGTAACAGCTTTCCACATCTTTTTGCTATTGCCAGAATAAGTTAAAAGGTAACCATTATTGCCTTTTTTAACTTTGAATAATTTAGCGGAATTTTGACTAAAGGAAAGCAAAGCAGATTGTGCTAAATCGGCAGTTAGTTGAGCATAAGATGAAGCCTTGGTGACTTTGGTTTTAAACCATTTATTAGTTGCAGTGCCTTGCATTTGCATGTAATTGTGTTTGCCGTCGATCCACATTTTATAATGGTTGGATTCAGTTGAAAAATCCGCAAAGACAACAAGCGGCTTTTTTTGATATTGAGCTTTAGCACGTTGCAATGCCTCTTCTTTGTCATTAGTTTGTGTCCAAGTGGCGGTCATTGATTTGAATTTTGTGTTTTGAGCACCATTTAAAATGGTAGCTGCGCTTGGTAATTTTTCTTTAGGTTGGCTAGTTTTTTTATTATTTGAACAAGCTGCCAAAGTTAAAACGAATAAAACCGTAAAAAATATGGCGACAACATTTTTAAGTGTTTTTCTCATAATATCTCCTCAAATAAATTCTCTTTTTTCCTATTATACAAATTAATTCATTTCATTATAAAAAGAAATTATTAAGCTTTTTTAGCGAATAACTATGCATTTTTTAAATTAGCGTGTAAAATGATTACTGAAACATTGAATTTTCAAAGGAGATATTTCATGTCTAAATTAGTATTGATCCGTCACGGACAAAGTGAATGGAACCTTTCTAACCAATTTACTGGTTGGGTTGACGTAAACCTTTCAGAAAAAGGTGTTGAAGAAGCTAAGAAGGCTGGTCGTTTAATCAAGGAACACGGTCTTGAATTTGACCAAGCTTACACTTCATTATTAACTCGTGCCATCAAGACTTTGCACTTTGCATTGGAAGAAAGTGGCCAACTTTGGATTCCAGAAACTAAGACCTGGAGACTTAACGAACGTCACTACGGTGCACTTCAAGGTTTGAACAAGAAGGCTACTGCTGAAAAGTACGGTGACGAACAAGTTCACATTTGGCGTCGTTCATACGATGTTTTGCCACCAGCTATTGAAGACGACAACGAATTCAGTCAAGCACATGACCGTCGTTACGCAAACTTGGACCCACACATCGTTCCTAAGGCTGAAAACTTACACGTATGTTTAGACCGTGTAATGCCATTCTGGGAAGATCACATTGCTCCAGACTTACTTGACGGCAAGAACGTAATTATCGCAGCTCACGGTAACTCACTTCGTGCTTTGACTAAGTACATTGAAAACATTTCTGATGACGACATCATGGACCTCGAAATGAAGACTGGTGAACCAGTTGTTTACACATTCGACGAAAACTTGGATGTTGTTAATAAAGAAAAGCTTGACGACTAATTTTTAGTTGTTAGCTAGAAAAATCCTCAACCTTTGGGTTGGGGATTTTTTGTTTATATTTTTTCGGGAAAATGACGATTTTTTGCGTATATAAATATGGAGGTAAATTAATTATGAAGATATGCGCATTTATGTATAATATTATTAAGGAGACAACATGGTAAAGAGAAGAGACATCATTAATGATTTGAAAAGTAAAGGGATGATCATTGATGAAGGAAAAAGAAATAATCGTCATGCTAAAATAATTAATCCGTATAATAATTTAAAAGCACCATTAGCTAGACATCGAGAAATATCTTTTTTTACAGTAAAAGCTCTATATAAAGAATTAGGTTTAGATGAACCTATAAGTTTAAAACGTTAGGAGGAATAATATGAAAAGAATTGTAACTTATCCAGCAATTTTTAAACCTATTGATAAAGACATATATTTCATCAGTTTTCCCGATGTTAAAGGTGCAGTTACAGAAGGGCATGGCCTAAAAGATGCGTTTAGTATGGCTTCTGATGCTCTGGCAACAATGCTGTATGATGAAAAGAAATTACCTAAAATTACTAATCCAAAAGATATTAATTTAGATGATGATGGATCTTTTGTTGCTTTAGTATCAGCCGATTTAACAAGTGCGGCGGATAACTTTGAAAAAACAGTAAGAAAAAATGTAACGGTACCATACAATTTAGCAACCCAAGCTGAAGAAAAACATATGAATTTTTCAAAGATTTTGACTGAAGCATTAAGAGAAAAATTGAATTATCAAGGTTGATGAAAATATCTCATCAAAAACTAAACGCCTTTTTTGTTTTGGGTTTATCATAGATACGTATGAATAGGTGTTTATGAAGGAGATATTGGCTTGAATCACAAAATCGTTACATATCCAGCAGTTTTTAAACCGCTTGAAAACAATGTTTATGTTATTAGCTTTCCTGATATTAAAGGAGCAATTACTGAAGGCACAGGATTAAAAGATGCTGTTAAGATGGCTTCAGATACTTTGGCTAGTCGCTTATACAATCGTGAAAAATTACCTGAAGCTACAGAACTTGATGAGGTAAAAACTGCTGATGATGGTTCTTTTGTTGTTAACATTTCGGCAGATCTGACTGAAGCATCACAGGATAGAATTGGTTACGAAATTTAAAGGAACAAAAAAGAGCACTCCTTCAAAGAGTGCTCCTTTTTTATCAACTTGCTCCAAAAATTATTTTTATTTTTTCTTTTAATTTTATGGAACAGGTTTATTATATTATAAATAATAGTAGATTGCCATTCTTTTTTAATCTTGGTAGATACGCTTATAAAAATCTTAGTTATTAGATTTAATTTATTGAATGAATAAGTGATTAATCACTAAGTGTAAAATAGTTTGCGGTAACGTTTAAATATAAATTAAAAGG
>NZ_BALY01000040.1 GCF_000615445.1 Lactobacillus hamsteri DSM 5661 = JCM 6256
TCTCAGTGCTTTTATCATGTCTTAAAAAATTAATCTAAGAAATCGCGTAATTGATTTGAACGGCTTGGATGACGAAGCTTACGCAAAGCTTTAGCTTCAATCTGACGAATACGTTCACGAGTAACGCCAAATACACGACCTACTTCTTCCAAAGTACGAGTACGGCCGTCATCAAGACCAAAACGAAGACGCAATACATTTTCTTCACGATCAGTTAAAGTATCAAGAGTTTCTTCCAATTGTTCCTTTAACATTTCATAAGAAGCGTGTTGCTCAGGACTAGTAGCTTCCTTATCTTCAATAAAGTCACCTAAGTGTGAGTCATCTTCTTCACCAATAGGAGTTTCAAGAGAAACTGGTTCTTGTGCGATCTTCAAAATGTCACGCACTTTATTGGTTGGCATATCCATTTCAGCACCAATTTCTTCAGGAGTTGGTTCACGACCTAAGTCTTGCAACAATTGACGTTGAATTCTGATCAGCTTATTGATAGTTTCAACCATGTGAACAGGAATTCTGATAGTACGAGCTTGGTCAGCAATCGCACGAGTAATAGCCTGTCTAATCCACCAAGTTGCATAAGTTGAGAATTTGAATCCTAAACGGTAATCAAACTTATCAACGGCCTTCATAAGCCCCATGTTACCTTCTTGAATTAAATCAAGGAATGACATTCCACGACCAACATAACGCTTAGCAATAGAAACAACCAAACGCAAGTTAGCTTCTGCTAATTCTTGTTTTGCTTCTTCATCGCCTGCTTCAATACGCTTAGCTAAAGCAATTTCTTGATCGGCATTAAGCAAAGGAACACGACCAATTTCCTTCAAGTACATACGAACCGGATCATTCATACGAACACTAGAAGGTGCTGACATATTCTTAAGTTCAGCCTTTTCTACATCTTTTTGCTTCTTTAAGGCTAATTTTGAAGGTTCACCATTTTCGTCAACGATGCTAATACCGTTATCTTCAAATTCTTGAACTAATTGATCAACTGCTTTGCCTTGTAAATTATATGGCTTAATCAAACGGTCAGTGAAATCTTTTTCAGTGATTTCCTTACTCTTTTTAACATCTTTAACGACATATTTAACCATCTTGTCTAAAGATGGTCTCTCACTTACAACTCTTGCCACTAAAAAGCCTCCTTTTGCCCTTGGACTCTCTTCAACTCAAGAATTTTTTGAGTTAATTGTAATATTTCTTGACCATCGTTTCTGCGCTCGGCATCCTGTATCTTATTTTTTAGCTCATTCAGCTGAGAATCGATTTTGCGCATTTTAAGTGATCGAATAATATCTCTAATTTCTTTTGCAGAAGAGTCGCCTTTAGGCATATCTGTCATTTCAGCATTTACTATTATACCTTGAAGTTGTTCAGGAATAAAATCTAAGAAATCATTTGTTGAAATTTTTTCATGAGTTTCAATATATTTTAACCATAATTCCGCTAATTGGGCATAATTTTGATCTGGGAATAAAAATCTTTGTTCTAAAATATAATTTCGCGCTTCTTCTGAATTCATAAATAAATAAAGAAGTCTTGTCTGTGCTGGATCATATTGTTCTATTTGTTCAACAGGTTCTGAATCTGGCAATGTATCAATTTCATTCATCAGATTGCCTTTATGTCGGTTAGCTCGATTTTGTCTGCGTCGTTCACGCATCAAGTTCACCTTAAGCGAATCTTTTGATACACCCTCTTGTTTTGCAACTTTTTCCAGATAAATATCTTGTTCAACTGGATTTGATAAATGAGCAATTTCTTTAACAGCTTCACTTAAATAAGTAATTCTTTCACGATCATTACTTAAATTATATTTTTGCGCTAAACGCTTTAAGAAAAAGTCAGTTGGTGAAAGTGCCCCTTTTACTTCATCCCGATACTTTTCTGCACCATATTTTTTTACATATTCATCTGGATCAAGTTTTTCAGGTAGAACAACAATCCCTAAGTTAAATCCGCCAACCTTTTCAAACATATGCGCAGCACGTTCTTCAGCATGAACACCAGGATCATCGCCATCATAATTAATAATGATATTGGGTGTAATTCTTCTTAGCATATAAACCTGCTGATCGGTTAAACTAGTACCCATTGAAGCAATTCCCGAATGTACGCCAGCTTTATAAGCAGAAATCACGTCCATGTAACCTTCATATAAAATTAAATGTCCCTCACTTCGCGCTGCTTTCTTAGCTTCAGCAAAATGAAAAAGAACTTTTGATTTAGTAAATATTTCAGTTTCAGGACTATTCATATATTTGGCTTCAGTCTTGTCTTGGGAGATACGTCGACCTGAAAAGCCAATAATTTGACCACTTTCGTTTCCCAGTGGAAACATAAGACGATCACGAAAACGATCAAAAAGGCAACCATCTTGTGATTCAACAAACAAACCGCTTTTTGCTAATTCATCGTCTTCATAGCCCTTATCATGCAAATAAGTCAATAAAAGATTATCTTGCTTCGGAGCATAACCAATTTGAAAATGTTCGAGAATTTCATCACTAAGTTCACGTTCACGCGCATATTTCATACCTCGCTCACCTGCTCTGGTAGTAAGCAAAACATGATGATAAAAGTCACACGCATCTTTATGCATCTTAATTAGCGGATTAAGTTTAACTTGACTTTGTCCGTAGCCACTAGGCATTGGAATATGTGTAAATTCCGCTACCCTTTGCACGCTCTCAGGAAAAGTTAAGTTATCCTTATACATCAAGAACTTAAAAACATTGCCACCTTTTCCGCAGCCAAAACACTTAAAAAATTGCTTTTCTTCATTAACAGTAAATGATGGTGTTTTTTCTTGATGAAAAGGGCAAAGACCAATATAGTCTTTGCCTTTCTTTTCAAGTGAGACGTATTGGCTGATTACATCAACAATGTTGACATTTCCTCTAACTTCACTAATGAAATCTTCTGGAATCAATCCAGCCATATGGAATCACCTATTCTTTTTATAATTACTTAATAACTAATTTGCTCAGGTCACCTAAACGATCAGCTAATTGACTTACAGCATTAAGTTGAGCCAAGCGGTTATTCTTAACCTTTTCATCCTTAGCCATAATCATGTTGGTTTCAAAGTAATTGTCAATTACTGGTTGCAAATGAACAAAGCCTTCGTACAAGTCAGCTAAATCTTCCATATCTGCTAATTCTTGAACACCAGCATATAATTCTTTTTCACTGTTGTCATCGAATAAGCTTTCATCAACTTCAGTTTGACCCTTGAACTTAGCCTTCTTCAAGATATTGTCAATTCTAGTCAAACTTTCAACAACTGGCTTAAATTCTTCATCATCATGGTGAAGTTGAAGAACATTAGCTGCAGCAAGAATTTGACTTGGATCTTGTTGACTTGAAGCAAGAACAGCATCGATAATATCATACTTAAAGCTGTTCTTTTGCAAGTATTGCTTAATACGGTCACGAATAAACAATGCAATTTGTTCGTCTTCTTCGCCTTGCTTAGGAAGCTTAGCTGGAGTCTTGCCATTAATTAAATCAACAATTTCTGGTAAAACTTCGTTAAATGGCAATGACCACTTTTCGTTAAGCAAAATTCTAACAATACCGTAGGCATAACGACGAAGTGCATATGGGTCATTTGATGATGAAGGAATCATACCTGCACCGAAGAAAGTAATGATAGTATCAAGCTTATCAGCTACTGAAAGAAGTGAACCAACAGTAGTTTCTGGCAATTCACCTTCTGCAGTAGTTGGCATGTAGTGTTCCTTGATAGCTACGGCAACATCTTCATTTTCACCAGCAAGACGTGCATAGTGCATACCCATAACACCTTGAAGTTCGGCGAATTCACCAACCATTTGAGTTACTAAGTCAAACTTGTAAAGTTCGCTTGCACGATCAAAGTCTTTAACAACGTTTTCTTCCAAATTCCAACGCTTAGCAAGATAGTTACCGATAATACGTACACGTTGCATCTTTTCAGCCATTGAACCGATCTTATCGTGGAAGGAAACATTCTTCATCTTGTCAACAAAGTGACTTAATGGGTATTTGCGGTCTTCATCGTAGAAGAATTGTGCATCATCCAAACGAGCAACCAAAACTTTTTCGTTACCTGAAATAACATTATCAAGGTAATTCTTGTTACCGTTACGAACAGCGATGAAATGATTAATCAACTTACCATTTTCATCATAAACTTCGAAGTAACGTTGGTTGTCTTTCATTGAAGTAATTAAAACTTCATCTGGAATGTTCAAATACTTTTCGTCAAATGAACCTGCAAAGACAGTTGGGTATTCAACTAAGTTAGTAACTTCTTCAAGAAGATTCTTGTCTTCCTTAATCTTCCAGTTATTCTTAGTTACCAAATCGTTCATTTGACTAACGATCATGTCTTTGCGTTCCTTAGCATCAACAATAACAAATTGATCCTTTAACGCATCAACATAGTCATCGGCACTTGCTAAAACGACAGAATCACCTAAGAAGCGGTGACCTTGGGTTTTACGACCAGCAGTAATATCCAAAATCTTAACTGGAATTACGTCATTACCGTACAATGAAACAAGCCAGTGAATTGGACGAACAAATTCAAAGTCATTTGAACCCCAGCGCATCTTAGTTGGGAAAGTCATAGCTTTGATGATATCGCTCATACCGAGTAAAATATCACTTGCTTTCTTACCTTCTTTTTTAACGTGAACGTAAGCATATTCTGTACCCTTGAGTTCTTCAAAGTAAATATCATCAGTAGTCATGCCTTGACCACGAGCAAAACCTTGAGCAGCTTTTGTCCAGTTGCCTTCAGCATCTTGTGCGATCTTCTTAGCAGGACCCTTTTTTACTTCGTCGATATCATCTTGCTTTTCAGCTAAGTCTTCAACAAGAATAGTTAAACGGCGAGGAGTTGAATAAGTCTTGATATCCTTGAACTTAAGGCCGTTTTCTTTTAAAAATTTACGAGTTCTGTCAGCAAGTTGGTTTACACTACGGGTAACCACGTGAGCTGGCATTTCTTCAGTACCAATTTCAAATAAATAATCCTTAGCCATTTTCCATCCCTGCTTTCTTATCTTCTGCATTCTTAAGCAATGGGAAGCCACGCTTTTCACGTTCTTCAACAAACTTAACTGCTACTTCGTGAGCTAAGTTTCTAATTCTTGATAAGTAACCTGCACGTTCAGTAACTGAAACAGCACCACGAGCATCAAGTAAGTTGAAAGTATGTGAACATTTCAAAATGTAATCATATGCTGGGTGAACCAAGTTTTGGCTAAGAAGACGCTTAGCAGTTGATTCATAAATATCAAAGAACTTAAGAAGTTGTTCTTGATTTGATTCTTCAAAGGCATACTTAGAATGTTCATATTCTGGTTGCTTAAAGATATCACGGTAAAGAACACCATTACCCCATTCAAGGTCAAATACTGAGTTTACATCTTGAATGTATGAAGCAAGTCTTTCAACACCGTAAGTAATTTCACTCATAGTTGGCTTAACATCTAATTCACCAACGACTTGGAAGTAAGTAAATTGACTAACTTCCATACCGTCAAGCCAAACTTCCCAACCAACACCGGCACAACCCATTGATGGGTTTGCCCAGTTGTCTTCTACGAAACGAATATCGTGTTCAAGTGGATCAATACCTAAAACTTTTAAACTGTCCAAGTAGTATTGTTGAATATCCTTTGGAGCTGGCTTGATAACAACTTGGAATTGGTGGTGTTGGAATAATCTGTTAGGATTTTCACCATAACGACCATCTGCAGGTCTTCTTGAAGGCTCTACATAGCAAGCTGCCCAAGGTTCTGGACCAATTGCACGAAGAAAAGTGTAAGGACTCATAGTACCTGCACCCTTTTCAACGTCATATGAAGGCATAATCATACAACCTTTAGAGGACCAGAATTGTTCTAGCTTAAAGATCATAGTTTGAATGTTTAATTTCTTATCTGCCATTTTCTTTCATTTCCCTCCTGCGCTAGGCCATAAAAAAAGCCTATGCAAAATATTGCATAGGGACGAATATAATCGCGGTTCCACCCTAATTCAGGAAGTGTTCTTCCTGCTCTTAATTAGCTTGACTAGAGGTGCCTTTTCCTAGATGCCCTCTCACCGTCTGGCATTCGCTAAACTAGTACTTTTCTAAATCCTCATCATTGTCAAATCACATCTGATTTTACCACACGAGAGCAAGTAAAACTAGTTATTTACTTACTAAAAAAATTTTAATTCGTCTAAAAACTTTTTTGTCTTTAAATTTAAATCAATTGTTTGTCGATAAATACGATCTATCGCTTTACGCGTCGCTTTTTTTGTTTCTTCATTAATTGAAATATTGCCAAGACGCTGAATCGGAAGCAAGCCTATCGTCCGTAAAATTGCAGTTTCTTTTGGCTTTAAATGAAGGCGACTATTTTCAGTCCGAAAATGATCGCTGCAAATAACGCCTCCCAGTTTGATAGAATAATCAAAAATTCCTTTTTGCCTGCCACAAATTACACATTGTCGCAATTGTGGTTCAACGCCATAAGCTGATAGCAACTGCATTTGCACAATCTGTGTGATCATTTCCGCATCAACGCCATCATTGATTTTTTTCAGGGCAAAATCAGCCAAATCATAATATCTGCCAAGAGGCTGATATTCGACAAAGGCATGATCAATTAAGTCCAAAATAAAAGAAGCATAAGCATTCTTGGTCAAATCATTATAAAGACCATCGAATTGCCGTACTTCTTTATACGTGCGCAAATTGCTTAAACCATGACCACTCGTATAAATTACATAATCACCATAAGAAAAATTAAGTGTAGCTGCACCTAATTTCGACTTAGGTCGTAAAGCTCCCTTTACTACTAAAGTAATTATGCCATTTTCTTTAGTCATGATTTTAGCAAGCAAATCTGCTTCTTTATATTTCTGTCTTTTGAAAATAATGCCCTGAACTTCTTTAAGTTCACGCGTCATCCTAACCTAATTCCTTCTTGTCGTATCCAATTAACTTTAAAAAGCTTGGATCTGAACGCCAATTGTGTTGTACTTTAACCCACAAACGCAAATTAACTTTTTCACCAAGGAGGTCTTCGATTGCTCTACGAGAATTAATACCGATCTGTTTGAGCATCTTTCCACCTTTACCGATGATAATACCCTTTTGACCGTCACGTTCTACGTAGATGGTAGCTTCAATCTGTAATTTACCGTTAATTCTTTGATTCATGCGATCAACTGCAACTGCGGTAGCATGTGGAACTTCTTGCGAAGTTAATTGCAAAATTTGTTCACGAATCATTTCAGCAACTACAAAATATTCTGGGCGATCTGTGATCTGATCTGAACCATAATATTGAGGACCTTCTGGCAAATTCTTGTAAAGAGAATCTAATAAATCTGGAATACCAATTCCTTCGGTAGCTGAAACAGGAAGATATTCTTTAAAATCCCCTAACTTGCGATAAGCATCTATAATAGGAAGCAACTTATCAGGATGTACTTCATCAACCTTATTAATGACTAAGAAAACAGGTACTTTTACTTGCTTTAATTGCTCAATAATAAATTGGTCGCCTTTACCAGGTTCATCAGGTTCAACCATGAACAAAACCATGTCAACATCGTTTAAACTAGTCAAACTAGCCTTATCCATATAATCATCCAATTTAGAATGTGGTTTAAAAATGCCTGGCGTGTCAACAAATACAACTTGCATATCATCGCCAGTATAAATGCCTGAAATACGATTACGTGTGGTCTGTGGTTTATTAGAAGTAATCGCAACCTTTTCACCGACTAAACGATTCATTAAAGTTGATTTACCGACATTTGGTCGACCAACTAAAGCAACAAAACCTGATTTAAACTTTTTTTCTTGAGTCATTATCTACCTCTACCTACGTCTAATTGATCTGGATATAGTGGCAAGCCGTAATCTTCTAGAACTTTACCTTGGATACCAAACATTTCTTTTGCTTCATCTGGTTTAATGTGGTCGTAACCATTTAAATGCAAAAAACCGTGAACAATAGTGTAGCCAAATTCACGATCAAATCCTGTTCCATACTCAACGCTGTGTCTCTTAATTACACTTGGACACATGAATAAATCACCAATATCTTCTTGAAAATCAGGATCTGCTTCAAAGGCTGACATATCAATACCTTCTTCGCCATCTTCAATAGCAAAAGAAATTACATCAGTTGGACGATCTTTATCACGATACTTCAAATTGATTTCATGACTGCGATCTTCATCAACAAAATTAATACTCATTTCTAAATTATTATTTTTGCCGATTTCTTTTTTAGCAAGTAGCAATAATTTCATGATCCAGTCTTGCCAATCACGTTTTTCATCCTTCAAAAAACCGACTTCATCATTATAAGTAATCTCAATTGGATCCATTTTGATGTCTAACATCCTTTTTTTCATAAGCATTGATAATTTTTGCAACAACAGGGTGACGAACGACGTCATTAGCTGAAAAGTTAATGAACTTGATTTGATTAATGTCTTTTAAAATATGCTGAGCATCAATCAAACCACTACGCTGGCGACCCGGTAAATCGACCTGCGTCATATCCCCATTAACAATCATTCTCGAATTAAAACCGAGACGCGTTAAAAACATCTTCATCTGTGCATCTGTTGTATTTTGAGCTTCATCCAAAATCACAAAAGCATCATCTAAAGTACGCCCACGCATATAAGCAAGAGGAGCAACTTCGATTGTGCCACGTTCCATTAAGCGATCGGTGGTATTAGTACCTAAAATAGCATATAAGGAGTCGTAAATTGGTCTCAAATATGGATCAACTTTTTCCTTCAAATCTCCGGGTAGAAATCCTAAAGATTCCCCTGCTTCAACAGCTGGTCTTGTTAAAACGATTCTTGATACTTCACCCTTTTTAAAGGCTGCAATCGCACAAACAACAGCTAAAAATGTCTTACCTGTTCCGGCAGGTCCAATGCCGAAGACAACATCATTTTTTTGAATGGCATCTACATAGCGCTTTTGACCCATATTTTTAACTCTGATAGGTCTACCTTTAGTATCTCTAATCAAAACTTTCTTATATAAATCAGCAAAGTACTCAGTAGTACCTTATCTGCCATCTTCATCGCACTAACAACATCGGGCGCACTAACGTTAACGCCAGTATTCACGACACTGTCTAATGCTTTTAACACTTGGACAATCTTTTTAATGCCTTCTTCGTTATCGCCCGAAATGACAATTTCATTACCGGTATCAGTAACTGAGACATCATAACCTTCTGATAATAATTTCAAGTTGCCGTCATTAACGCCAACTAACTTTTGAATATCTTCTGGATTTGTAGGAATAAAACTGGTTTGAGCCAAATAAACCCGCTCCCTCTTCTACTAATTAAGGTGATTGCGAACTAAAGCTGAAGCTTCTTTACCATCAGCACGTCCTTTAATCTTTGGCATTAAAGCTTTCATAACTTTACCAAAGTCAGACTTGCCTTTAGCATCTACTTCTTCAACAGTTTCAGAAACAATTTTGTCTAATTCATCTTTAGATAATTGCTTAGGCATGTATTTTTCAACAACTGCGAGTTCCTTTTTAGTTTCTTCAACTAAATCGTCTCTCTTTGCCTTAACAAATTCTTCGATTGATTCTTCTCTTTGTTTCTTTTCACGGTTAAGAACAGTTAATTCTTCATCAGGATTAAGTTCATGACCGAGCTTAATTTTTTCATTCATCAGTGCAGATTTAATCATACGCACCGTGTTCAATTTAATTTTATCTTTATCCTTCATGCTTGTTTCATATCTGCCATGATATCTTCAGATAAACTCATTGTGTAGTTTCCTTCTTTCCAAAATAAAACCTACAAAGAAATTATAACAGACTTATGTGTCTGATAACATATTTAAAAGTATAAAAAAACTCACGTCAAAGACGTGAGTTTTTCATATATTAATAATGTCTACGCTTGCGTGCAGCTTCTGACTTAAGCTTTCTGCGAACACTAGGTTTTTCATAGAATTCGCGCTTACGGTATTCTTGTAAGGTACCACTTCTAGAAACGGAACGCTTGAAACGACGAAGAGCATCATCAATAGACTCGTTTTCGTGAACGATTGTCTTAGCCATGTGTGATCCCTCCTTCCATTTCTTGGCGTTACGCCATACGTTTAATTAAATTATAGCAAAACATGTTTCTCGGTCAATAGCTTATGATAAATTTTTTCAATAATTTTTTAAAAAGTTATAAAACCATAGCGAAACTTAGTTAAGCGATTTCATTTTACACCATATTTCGGTATAATCAATAGTAGAAAGAGGTGCATATGATGCCAGAAAACGTAAATAATAAGCCGGAAGTAAATATCATTATTATCTCTGATGCTGCCGGTGATACTGCTTTTAATAATGCTACTGCTGCAGCAGCGCAATTTCCTGATGCACAGATTAACTACCGTCGTTATCCATTTATTACTGATAAGGATAAATTAACTAAAACTTTAGAAGAAATTGAAAAATTTCCTAACCTTGTTATTATCTACAGTTTAATTAAAGATGAAATGCAACTTCCTATTATCCGCTTCGCTCGCGAACACAAAGTTCAAACTGTAGACATTCTATCCCCATCAGTTGAGGCTTTGTCTACAGTTACAGGAATGCGTCCAACTGAACAATCAGGTGCACAGCACAAGCTTAATTCTAAATACTTCGACAGAATCTCTGCAATGGAATTTGCCGTAATGTACGACGATGGAAAAGATCCTAAAGGATTTCTTGAAGCCGATGTTGTTCTTCTCGGTGTTTCAAGAACTTCAAAGACGCCACTTTCACTCTTCCTTGCCAATAAGAATTTGAAAGTTGCAAACTTGCCACTTGTTCCTGAAACTCACATTCCAAAGGAGATTTACGAAATCGACCCTAAGAAGATCATTGGTTTAACAAATGATCCTTCTGTTTTAAATGAAATCAGACGTCAAAGAATGATTTCCTATGGTTTGAATCCTGATACAACATACTCCAACATGGACTCAATCAATGCCGAACTTGAATCAGCACAAAATCTTTACAAGAAGCTAGGTTGTTTCGTGATCAATGTAGCTCATCGCTCAATTGAAGAAACTGCAGCTTTGATTATGGATCACTTAGGTATTGAAGATTAATAATAAAAGCATTTTTTCGTATGAAAAGATGCTTTTTTACTTGCCTTTAATTTGCTAGTAACACAATTGTCATATACAAAAACTATAATGTTTATTAATAATTGGCAAATGAAAGAAAGTGAGGGGTGGTCAGCTATATATGTTGACCTTTAATTAATGAAGAAACTTAATAAATCAATTTTTACATTCGCTGCTCTTTTAACTTTAGCTTCTAGTTTTACTTTTAGTGCAAGCACTACTGAAGCCGCTAAAAAGAAAAAAGATATTAATGTTGAACAAACTGAACAAGTCGAAAATAACAGCTGGGGCTATCCATTTGCAAAATTAGATAAAAATGGTGTTAACCCTATGTACAATGCTCAAATTTTTGGTAACACCAATTACGCTCGTTCATTTAATCCGTTAAGTTACTTCCATGATGGTTGGGACTTTGGCTGGGGTGAAGTTGGTCATTCAACCGTTAGAGCTATCCACCCTGGTACTGTTAAAAAAGTTGCTTATGGTAGCGGCTTAGGCTGGTTCGTTTGGGTTGTTAGTCCTGATAAATATGTTGAAATTTACCAAGAAGGTTTCAACAAGAAGAAAGACATTTCTGTTAAAACTGGTCAAACCGTTAAAACTGGCCAAAAAATTGGTAAATTAACTGGTAGTCACCTTCATTTAGGCGTAACCAAGACTACTAAGAAGTACATTAATGCTCACGGTTACCCATGCAACAATTGGTTTATTAACAATGGTACTTGGCTTAACCCTGTTAAGACTATTGAAAAGAATATGAAATAATTTTATTAATTCCAATATTAAA
>NZ_BALY01000039.1 GCF_000615445.1 Lactobacillus hamsteri DSM 5661 = JCM 6256
TCTGCAGCTAGTTAATGAGTTTCTGACCCAGTCTTGGAAAAACTTCTTTCAAGATAAAAGCGTCCAAATTGGCAAGCCGCGCTTTCATTCGCGCAAGTATTTGAAGAAGTCTTATACTGGCAAGTCTATCATAAAAGTTGCTGGCAAGCGATACCTGAAGATCCCTAAGTTGGGTTATATTAAAACCAGTAAAACAGGGTTTTTGGAAGGTGCTAAAATCAAGCGTTATACGGTTGTGCTTGAATCAACAGGCAAATATTATCTGTCTCTGCAGGCAGAAGTGTCTGAACCCCAAAAGCTTCGCTTAACTGGCAGAGAAATTGGCATTGATGTCGGCGTGGCTGATTTGGCAATTCTGTCCAATGGCTTGAAATACCCTAGCTTTGATGGCTCTTATTTTGAAAAGAAAGCCAAAGCATGGCAAAGAAAATATTCCCGCCGCAGACATTTGGCTAAGCTGTTGGCTTTGCAGGATAAAAATAGAAAAGTGCTTTGTCCTAGAAGCCTGGAAAGCTTTGCCAATTGGCAAAAAGCCCAAAAGCTAAAAGCCAGGTATCAATCCAAGGTGTCCAATCAGCGTAGAGACTATTTGCATAAGCTAACGACTCATTTGGTTAAGCAATATGATGTGATTGTTATCGAAGATTTGAAAACCAAAAATCTTCAACATAATCACTGCCTGGCCAAATCTATCGCCAATGCCTCATGGCGGATGTTTAGACAAATGCTGGAATATAAGTGCAAATGGTATGGGAAAAAGCTGGTTGCGGTAGATCCTACAAATACTTCCAGAATTTGTTCAAAATGCGGCTATAACAGTGGCGCCAAGCCACTAAAGATTCGTGAATGGACTTGCCCTAAATGTCAAACTAGGCATGACCGGGATATTAACGCGGCAGTTAATATTCTGCATAAAGCAAAGCCAACTGGTCAGGGACTGGCCATGGTAAAGAGCTGAGTTCTGTGAGTTGGGTATTTGAGCAATCAATGTAAGATCCTAAACACTACTTGGTGTTCCCAGAAACCCGGCACTTTAGTGCCGATGTGGTTCATTCAAGAAATTCTAATAAAATGCTATTTCGATTCATTAGAATTGCAGATCATGAAATGTTGAATGAAATTAGTGATTAGAGTCGAACCTTTTCTATGAGGTTCGCTCTTTTTTTATACTTTTCTTAGTCATATTCTTCATCATTCATAGTTTTTCTTAGTCAAATAGAGTAAAATGACTAAGAAAAAATAAATGATGACGAAGAAAAGGGTGAAGAAATGAAAAAATTTGATTATCAGTTATTAAACGATTTGCTTTTAGATACAAAAGTTGTGAGCAAATTAACTACTATTTATCAGCTACGTGGAGAGACAAGTAGCTATCAAATTGATTATCATGAAGAATTAAAAAAGTTGGTTGCTGTTGCTAAAATCCAAAGTACAGATTCATCTAATCGAATTGAGGGTATTTTTACATCAGATTCACGACTTAATAAGATTATGTCGAATAAAGTTGAGCCCCATAATAGGGATGAACAAGAAATTGCGGGTTATAGGGATGTTTTAGGACTTATTCACGAAAATTATCGTTATATGCCAATTTCGAGAAACACGATTCTATCTATGCACAACATGCTCTTTAAATATTCTGGTGATTCCTGGGGTGGAAAATTTAAAGATATTAATAATAAGATTGTGGCTAAATATAGTGATGGACATGAAGAAGTAAGATTTAATCCACCAGATGCTTTTTTAGTTCCTGAATTAATTGAAAATCTATGTAGTTCATACAATGATGCAGTAAAAGAAGAAACTTTTTCACCATTAATTTTGTCTGCTGCGTTTGTTTTTGATTTTGTTTCTATACATCCCTTTAGAGATGGTAACGGTAGGATGTCTCGTCTGTTAATGCTTCTTACAATGTATCAGTTAGGTTTTGAAGTCGGAAAATATATCAGTCTTGAAAAAATAATTGAGGATAGCAAAGAAAGCTACTATGAAGCTCTAGCAGCTAGTTCAGTTGATTGGAATGAAAATAAGAATAATTATTTGCCGTTTATTGACTATTACTTAGGCATTGTTGTAAAAGCATATCGTGAATTAATTGAAAGAATGGGATTAGTTCACAATCCTCAAAAACAATTGAGCGCTGAAAAATTAATTTTAAAGATTTTACAACAAAATTTAAAGCCAATGTCTAGAGCAGAACTTGTTGAACAAATCCCACGGTACAGTCAAACTACTATTCAACGTAATCTTAAAAAATTGAAAGATGAAAATAAGATTCAAATGATTGGCAAGGGGAGAAATGTAAAATATATTCTTCGTCATTCATAGTTTTTCTTAGTCAAATAGAGTAAAATGACTAAGAAAAAATAAATGATGACGAAGAAAAATAAAAGAACTAACTTGTGGAAAACACAAATTAGTTCTTTTTTCTATTCTATATATAAGGCCTGACGTCCTTGTTGATTATAGCTTGCTTGGATATTTTTCCAGGAAACAGGACGATTTTTATAACCATATGGATCATTAACGTAGACGATTTTCTTTGTCTTATTGTAGCCGGTAATTACGCAAGCATGCATGATGGCGTTACATGAACTTTGCCTTGCTTAGTCTTCCAAGTTTGCATGTCATTTACGTGGTTAAAACGTAATGTAGTAATAATCATCACAGGGTGGCCTGAAGAAACCAGGTGAATGACCTCAATAAAACTACTACCTGTAGTGTTCTGAATTCGATTAGTGTAACGGCGTGCTACATCGTATAACGGTTCATTATAAACGCACCAGCCGCCATTAGCCTGACTCATATATCCTACAAAACCTTCATGTGGATTTCCGCGATACTTGCCATCATCGCTATAAGAATTGACGTGCTTGATGTGCTGGGCTAATTCATCTTTATTTGTTTTAACATGATAATAATTTAAAAGCATAGAAAGCGATGTTACTTCACAGCCGTTAGGCAAATCAGGCAGTTGTCTTTCTAGGGGAATATCTAACTTTTGTTCAGGTTTAATTGTTGCCCAATCATAGCTTTGTTTGATATTTTTAAAATTAATAACCAATGCTAAAACTACAATTAAACCTGCAATAAAAGCGGAATAGAGGATAAATTTATTCCTGATTTTTTTCTTTTTTCTTAATTCAGTTCTCGTTTTATTCATGCCTATATTTAAACATGGAATTCATTAAAGAGACAAAAATTTTTTCTTATGATTGTATTTAGTGTTTAAATTAGTTATTGTTAATAGGAACCATACAATTTTTTAAGCGAAGGATAATTTGTTTTGAAAATTAATTTAAAATACTTAATCGATAAAATTGAAAATCAAGATTACATCTCAGATTTAGAGACTGTAAAATACGCAGAAATCAGTAAATCAAAAACTAAATTAAAGAGTTATGCCAGCAAAATGGTAAAGGAAGTTATTGCTGGCCTTAAGCATAACTCTTTAGTGCAGACGCAATTGGCTGTGGACGGTCAACGTCCTGTAACTTTTGCACTCGAAACAAATATTATCAATTTGCCATTTAGCAATTATAAGAAGATCTCTAACTTCTTTGAAGAGGGTCAGGATTATGAGGTAAATGTTTATTTTGAAACAATTTCAGAATACGTGAATGTTTCAAAATTCAGAATTGATCAATTGTCCACAGGGGATGAAATTGTTAAAAGCGAAGATGAATATGTTGATAAATTAGTTGATGCCATTGTGGAAAAACTCAAAGTTGTTCGCGAATACCAAAAACCTGAAAAGAAAACTGCAACTAAAAAATCCACAGAAACTAAGAAAAAGACAACTAAGTCGGCAAAAACAAAGAAAACTACAAAGAAGTAAAGAAAAAACCACATTAACAACCGTTAATGTGGTTTTCTTATTCACAAATTATTATTTGACTTCATGAAAATTGGTTAAAGTGTTTTCGTTAGAGTAGAAGAAAAAGTCTTCAAAATTAGCACTCTTAATAACACCCTTTTGAATTACTTCACTCAGGCTGTCAGCGTCTTCAGAGTAAGGCATTGAGTAACCCAAATTCATAAAGTTCTTATTCATAGTGTAGCGGAAGTAATTAAGTGCGTCTTCATCCCAGCCAACATCGTTGTAAATCTTCTTAATAAATTTGGACATGAGCTTATTAATTTTTTCGGCAAAATCATAAGTCCATTTTTCAATTTCTTGTTGCTCTTCTTTACTTTTTTCGTCTAGTTCCAAGCGGAATTTAACCCCTGGATACATCGCGTTGAATGAGGTGCTGCGAATTGCAAACTTAACAATTTCAGCTGAACGAACGAGTTTGCCTTGGCCAAATAAATAAAGAGGAGCGTAGAATCCAGCATGGTACAAAGCCATTTCAGTAAAAGAAAGGGCAACTTTCTTTTGTAGTGGCGTTCCATTACGGTAAATATCATCAAGAAGTTCAGCTAAATCTTGTAATTCATCTTGATCGTTAGCCCAGTCAATATATGAATTTGTTTTTGAAAAATGAGCTAATGCTTGAATGACATTGCTATAAGATTTATTAGCAATAGATTCCAAATAATTTAACGCATTAAATACTGAAAATTCTTGCGGTGTTGCAGAGGCCATTTTTACCGAACTATCACCAATTTTGACTTGGATAGTGGATAAAAATGCTAATGAACCAAATGCACGTAAAAAAGTTTCTTGAACCGTGTCGTCTAATTTTTTAAATTCAGGTTTGTCTTCATTAACTGGAATTCGCTCAGGTTCCCAAATGAAATCATTTAAACGGGACCAAGCAGAATAATCAACACGGTTTTCTATCTTATTCCAGTTAATTGCTTCATATCTTTTCGTCATTTTATCTATAATCACTCAAAAAGCTAATCTTTCCACGCAATTCCTTTGGCTTTTCAACTTTTTGAGTGTCTTTGCCTCCGGAAAGCTTCTCCATAATATTACGAACATTTTTAACATCTGTCGAAGTACCACTGAATTCGAGCAAATAGAGAATCGGGACCTTCAGTGTTACGGACAATTTCTTAGCGGTTTGCGCGAATAAATCGTTAAAGTTTCGGTTACCGCAACCAATCAGTCCGATTAAATTTTTCTTATTATCTTTGTAATTTAAAAAATCAACTAACGAGTCCATCATAAAATCTTGGTATGAGGGCGTTATTAAAACATATTTTTCCTTCATTTCGTGTTGAGGAAAATCATCTGTAATTTCGTGCGCCTTTAATCCAGTTTTTACGACGAACTTTTTAGTTTGTCCTGTAATTGAATAAAATGCTATAGCTACCATATTATATTACCTATATTCCATTTAACTAGGTTTATTTTCACACTTCTATATTATATATTCAATTGATAGGGATTCAAAATCAGCTTATAATATTTAAGTATAAAATATAGGAGGAAAGCGCATGATGAGCTGGAATTTACTCGGAATTCTGATTTGGGTTGTAATAATTTTATATTTATTCTTTATAATCCAAAATATCCGCAATCGTCGCATTAAAATGATTATCAAGGACCACAAGCGGTTTACTTGGCAGAATGCTTTGATTACCGTTGCGGAAATTGTTGTGTTCATTGCGGCAACTTGGTGGATGCTGGGTGAAGGACTTTTTGACAATCCTGATTTAACTGATCAGAATCGCATTTCTTCTAGTGTTAAATATGAACCGTTGATTATGAATACGGGTACAGGCAACTCTAATTACGTTAGAATTAAGGCCGCGGCCAAGAAAAATGGCTCGCAAACTTATACTTATTACAGTGCAGGTACCAAAACAACGGTTTCCGGTGATTATGCCAGTGTTGTTTATGGCGACAAGGTGAATACTGTGAATGCAGCTAAGATTCCTTATGAAAAGAAAACTTTGGCTAAAATGGATCGTCAGTATCAACGCGCTTATGTAGCAATTTATACAGCTGAATATAAGAAAAATTGGCAAAACGGAATTGGACTTCATGCAGGTAGAATCGCTACGAGATATTACTTAATTAGAATTCCAGATTCTAGCTTTATTAAAAATGAAAAATAAGTAAAAGAAAACCAAGGGAAATTATCCCTTGGTTTTTTGCTTACGCTTTAAAATCACTTTTCTTAATTTGTACTAATAAGTTGCCTTCCACAAAAGCTAGAATCAAACTTGCAGTTAAGAAATCCATCACGTTGCCTGATGAAAATGATGCCGCCAATATGAAGACTATTGAAATTAACAACGAAGTAACTAAATAAGTTCTAACCTTCTTGTAACGTAGCCATTTCCAAGCGCCATAAAGCAGGATTGCTACATATGGACCAACGAATAGAAGCATCCCAATCCAACCAAGAGAAAAGATCTGTGAAGCAAAATCTCGTTCTAAGTTGAAAATATTATTTTCGCGGGTGTAAGAAATGCCTAAATACTTATCAAGGTGATTGTTGTTAGTAGCTCTGACTTTTTCAAGCATCGCTTGTTCAAGATGACGGTTTTGCATCCGCATCTCGCCATTTTCACGCATAATGCCGAGCCAGAATTCTGGATCATATTGATAAGGGTATCTCTTGAAGACGAATTTTTTGTTCAAAGCATATTCATCGTAATTTTCCTTAATAAAATCACGTAAAAATTCTTCGCGTTTTTCGCCTTTAGGATACTTTTTAAGACCAGCGTTCAATTCTTTCGTTTCTTCAGTTAAGTCATGATCCGATTGCTGGGCCAAATATTTTTCGTAGTTATAGCGCTGAATTGCTGGACCGAATGGCAAAATTGCCAAGGATGCAGCTTCAATTAATATTGCGGCAATAAGTGCCTTATTGTTTTTCTTGGTATTTTTGAAAACAAAATAATGAATCAGATAGGCGATAATTCCTAACAAAATTCCTCCGATTAATCCGATCGCTGCAACTTTTGTCCCTAACTCGATCATGGCTAAAGCATGAACAGCTGTCAAAGTCGTAATCTTCCAAGTGAATTTATCGAACATGAAGTAAATCATGAGTGGCAAAAGCATGAATAAAACGGCCGCAACCATGTTGGTAAAGTTAAAGAAACCTTTAGATGCCATGTGCGAGTAACCAATATTTGGGTTAACAAACCATTCGAAAATATTGGCAGAAATAAAGCCATGTTCATATGAACGCAGCGAAATTACGAAAAGATTGCTGAGGACGATAGTAAATGAGAATAGTCCTGAAACGCCTGCGATGACAGTCTTGAATTCATCCTTCGTAAATTCGATTTCCTTAGTAAAATAAATTGTAGCTAATGGTAGTGCCATGCGAATTAAATAAAAAATTTCGCTGATCGTTGAATAGCTGTAATCATTTGGATTAACACTGTTGAAATTTTTAACATGCCACAAGTGAACGGCTGAATAGATGACTAATAAAATTAGATAAGCAATTAGCCATTTATCTTTACCCAATTTCTGCCAGTTTTGTTTTTGACTGAAAAACATTCCGGCAATTGCCAATAATCCTAGAATACGGATGATGGTTGGCAATGTAAAAGGCAATATGTTAGCCAATTTGCCATTATATAGCCAATACAGGTCTAAAAATGGCTGAATTAAAATGAACCAAAATAAACAGATTCTCGTTTTTTCTTTCATATAATATCTCATTTGTTTCTCCTATAAATCTTATCTATGATTTTAGGCAAAAAAAGAGCAGGGATGCAACACCCTGCCCAATTTTTTTGAATTACTTTTTATCCTTGCTGTCTTCTTCATCTTGCTTTTTAACAGCAGACTTAACTTTTTCAACTTTAACTTCATTAGTTGCTGCGGTTTTGCTGTTTTTAGCAACACGAGCAGTCTTCAAGTTCTTAAAGTTAACAACAATCTTGTGGTTCAAGTCGCTGATTGCTGTTTCGTCAACGGGGTCATAAGAAGTAATAGCTAAAAGTGCGGAATTTTCGTAAATCTTTTCAACTTTGCCTTGGAATGGCTTCTTTAATTCTTCTTCAGATTTACCTGCTAAAATTGCGCCTACTTTTACATCAGCTTTTTTCATTGTGACTTTCTCTTCCTTCCCATTTTTAATACAATAGTAGATACTATTATAATTGTTAAAAGTTGACAAGGGAAGTAGCTTACATGAAGAAAATAATTTTAATCGCAGGGCCAAGTGGTGCAGGCAAGACAACAATTTCTGAGTATTTGAAGAAACATTACGATATTCCACGGGTAATAACGCATACTACTAGACCTAAACGTCCAGGAGAAGTAGATAAAGAAAGTTATTATTTCGAAAATGACGAAAGCTTCAGCAAGCTTCATTTCTTTGAACATGTAAAATATGGAGCTTATCAATACGGTTCTAGCAAGGAAGCTCTAGATAAAGCTTGGGAAAGGCATGATCTTGTTTCATTAATTGTTGATATTCAGGGCGTTAAATCTTATGTAACACAACTTGGAGAGCAAGTTTATTTTCTTTATGTTACAACCTCGACTATTGATGAGTTAAAAGAACGTCTTATCCGGCGTGGCGATAGCATCGAGAGCGTTAAAGAGCGCCTTAGTGGCAGCGAATTAAATAAGCTTTCTGATGATTTGGAACCATATGCTCATATTCTTGTAAATGATAATTGGCAAGAAACTACAGAACGCCTAAATGCGATTATATCAAGCTTTAAGCAGGTATAAGACTTGCTTTTTTACAAATTTTGTTAATGAAAATCCTCTTTCTTAATCAGTTGCTAACTCTTTTGAAACAATCGTGTAACATTTACTCGGTATTATATAAACCGTTGAGAAGTTCAAAAGAACTTAATTAGAAAAGTAACAAATTTAAGGAGAGAATTAATTTTGAGTTTTAAACGTAGTTTAGTTAAGTTTGCAGCAGTTTTATCAGTTTTCTTTACTGGTATTTCAGTAATCAATGTTCCAATGTCAAGTTCAGTACATGCTGACGAAGTTCAAGCAGCTACTACTAAGACTGAAAAGCGTAACGCTATTGTTAAGCTTGCTAAGAAGCAAGTTGGTAAGAGATACGTATTCGGCGCAACTGGTCCTTACGCATTTGATTGCTCAGGTTTAGTACAATACGTTTACAAGAACGCAGGTAAAAAGGTATTGCCAAGAACTACCTACCAACAAGTAAACGTTGGTAAGCGTGTTTCAATGAATAAGCTTAAGAAGGGTGACTTGTTATTCTGGGGTTCAGCTTCAGCTCCTAGCCACGTAGGTATCTACGTTGGTGGTGGCAAGTACGTTCACGCTGCAACTCCTTCACAAGGTGTTCGTAAGCAAACTTTGAGCGCATACTTCTACCCATCAGCTGCTAAGCGCGTTTTATAATTAGTTTAAAACTCTTAATTAAATTTCCGACTAAGAAAAAGACTGTGAAGAAATCTCTTCATGGTCTTTTTTACATGTTCAGTATTTGTTTTGTAACAATAATGTAATATTACGCGAGTATCATAGATCTCGTGTAGAGTATAAGAAATTCTAAAAATTAGAACATTTTATAGCAATATTTTACTTTTTAACTTCCACATATAGAAGAATGAACTTATAGGGAGATTTGATTTTGGATTTAAAGAATAATTTTGTAAAAGCTACCGCAGCTGCAGCCTTAACTATTGTAGGTGTTTCAGCAGTTAATGTTGCTAAGCCAAACAGCATGACTTCACATGTTCAAGCTGCTACTCAAAAAGTTAAAATCAATTACGTTCCTGGCTACGGTGTTAATGTTTGGGATAATTACAATCACGGCCACTTCACTGGTAAAAGAGTTAAGCACGGTACTACTTGGAATGTTATCTCAACTGTAACTGACCGCAAGGGTCGTACTTGGTACGAAATTGGTCAAGGCGAATGGGTAATGAGCAAGTATGCTAAGCTTGTGCATACTAATACCCAAAAGGAAACTAAAGATGATGATTCAATCGGTGAATGGGTTGCTGTAAAGACACCTAAAAAGGCTAAAAAGTCAGTTCAAGCTACTGGCGATGCTGCAGGCGTTATTGCTTTGGCAAAGGCCCAAGCTGGTAAGGCTTATGTTTGGGGTGCTTCTGGTCCTTCATCATTTGACTGCTCAGGCTTGGTACAATACGTTTACAAGAATGCTGCAGGTGTAAGTCTTGGCCGTACTACTTACGATCAAGTTAAGCAAGGTACAACTGTTTCAATGGATAACTTGCAACCTGGTGACTTGTTATTCTGGGGTTCAGCTTCAGCTCCTTACCACGTAGGTATTTACCTTGGTAACGGTAAGTATGTTCATGCTGCAACTCCTTCACAAGGTGTTCGTGTTCAAACTTTAAGTTCATACTTCTACCCATCAGTTGCTAAGCGTGTTCTTAACTAATCAATAGAAATAAAATTAAGAGTCTGAACAATTCGTTCAGGCTCTTTTTTCGCTTTTTACATTTTTTATCGCTAAAATTAAATTATCTAAGAATGAGAGAAAAGTTTCTTGTGGAAAAGTTCATATTTAATAGAAATGTCACAATATTCTCGCTAGAATAGATAATGTGAATGTAAAGTGAGATAAAATTGTTTTTTCGCTACCAAAAAGGGGATTGAGAAGATGAAGAATAGATTATTTAAAATAGGAGCTGCGGCTGCTATTACCGTCACCGGCTTGGGCGCAGTCACTTCATTAAAGAAGCCAGTTGCTGCTTCAACATTTAAAACGGCAATTAAGAGAGTAAAAATTAATTACTTGCCTGGCAAAGGTGTTCGTATTTGGACAAATTACAATGCAGGGCGCTTCATGGGCTTTCGTGCAAAAGACGGTACCGAATGGAATGTCGTAAAAACAGCTGTCGATAAGAGCGGAAATTTATGGTATATGGTTGGTGATAACGAATGGATTCAAGCTCGTTACACTGTCGATGTTGATACTAGCCAAAATACACAGGCGACAACCTCAACTGTTAAAAAGACAAAGACTGTTAAGAAGTCTAAGATTTCTAATTTAGCTAAGAAAGCAAAAGATAAGGTTACGGCTGTAACTAATACGCAAAAGAAGCAGGAAAAAGAACAAGCCAAAATTGAAAAGAAAAAGGCTAACGTTAAGCAGGCTAAGCAAATTGTTGAACAAACCATCAACAAGAATACTTCAAGCCAAGCTCCTGATAAAGTTAACGGTATTGTTGCCTTAGCTAAATCTGAAATTGGCAAACCTTACGTTTGGGGTGCGGTTGGTCCGGATTCATTTGATTGTTCAGGACTTGTACAATACATTTATGAAAAATATGGTGTAAATATGCCAAGAACTACTTATGATCAAGTTAAAGTTGGTCAAACTGTTTCAATGGATAGTTTGCAACCTGGTGACTTGTTATTCTGGGGTTCAACAACAGCACCATATCACGTTGCAATTTATATTGGTAACAATCAGTATGTAAACTCTGCAACGCCTGAACAAGGTACAATTTTGCAGACAATTTCTTCATATTATTATCCAACTATCGCTAAGCGTGTGCTTTAGTTTAAAGATGAATAAATCGAAAAGATGGTCAGAAGTGATCATCTTTTTATTTTCACTGTAATGATAAAATAAGATAAAAAATGATAAAAATATTTTTAAATGATAAAATAAGATAAAAGCGGTGCCCGATACGGACACCGCTTTTTTTAATTTCGGCCTTTTTCTCTAAAAAGTCGAAAACTATAGCTATAATAATCGCCAATTTTCACTTGGTACTTATGTGTATTAACTAGCTTGGTTTTGCCAGGGTAGAAGGTAATCGCGCTTGAATAGCCATCACTAAAATATGAATTCTTAAAATTATGTACGCTATTTCCGCGATAATTCTTCTTTGTAGTTAAATCGCGAATGTAAACTTTGGGCGTGCCGTTAATCGTCTTAGTAGCAAAATATGCTGACCAAGGCGTTGACTTATTCACCATTTCATATGGAAAAACAAATTTACTTGGGTAAGTCACAGAACTTTTAACCGGTTTGCGCAAAATATCATCCGCAAAAACGCCGTTTTGCACAGAGTACATAACGCCGTTATTACCGTATGCAGCACCGATTCCCATGTGCGTTGCCTTGGCAGAAAGCAAAAGCGCACGGTGTCCCGTATTGCCATAGCCCGCTAAATTGTTCTGATCTTGCAATAAGTCTGTAACGATCTCGCCGGCAGTTGCACTGGAATTATTTTCTAAAAAATTGATATTGCCCAGCGTTGCACTTTCAGCAGTATCCCAATTATGTTTGTCAATATAAGTTGGACGCTTGTAGCCAAGCAAGCCATGAGCATGCAGGTCAATGTTTGCGTTCACGCTGGCTAAACTAGCTGCCCCAATTTGGGCGTCAATATTATCTTTATCAGGATTGCTTTCACTAGGCAAGCCGAATAGTGAACGATAATAATTGATGTAATTCATCGAAGCATTGACATAAGCCGGTTCAAGCTTTCCCGGATTAAATGGTTCGCCAAAATTAGGCGTTACTTCGTATAAATTGGTTTGATTGTATTTTTTCTTGCTTAACAAGCGGTAATTACGCTGAAATTTGCGAACACTTTTGATTTCGCTCTTGCTGTATTTTGCAGCGTGAACTTGTTCAGTATCAGCCATGCTAGTGTAAGAAAAAATAGCGACGCTTGCGGTTAATACTAAAAAAGCAGCTTTGATTTTCATAAAATCCTTCTTCTGTAGCTATTTGTACTAATAATTATGTTATTAACTTAGTTTAACATGGAAAATAGGGATGAAAAAAGACATTGCATGGTAG
>NZ_BALY01000038.1 GCF_000615445.1 Lactobacillus hamsteri DSM 5661 = JCM 6256
ATAAGAAAGTTTTATTTTGCCTCTATCTCTATTTTTAGGCTATACTAAAAAGAAGAAATTTGGACAAAATAAGGGACGATAATATGAGCGATAATTTAATTAAAATTGCATACTTATACGAAGACTTAATGAACACCTATGGTGATTCAGGCGATGTTAAAATTTTAAGTTTTCTTCTTAAACGTGAAGGTTATGATACTCAAGTTGATAACATTTCATTAGGTGATGAATTCAACACTGATGATTATGACTTTGTTTTCTTTGGTGGTGGTCAGGACTTTGAACAAACTGTTGTTGCCAAAGATTTGCCACGTCATAAAGAAACTTTAGACAAGTATGTTAATTCCGGAAATCCTATGCTCTGCATTTGTGGTGGCTACCAACTTATGGGTGATTACTACAAGACAAGTTCTGGTGTAACTATTAAAGGATTAGGAATTCTACCATTACATACAGTATTTAAGGCTGATAAGCGTATGATCGGCGACACTCGTTATATGACTGAATGGGGTGAAGTTAAGGCCTTTGAAAATCACTCTGGTCAAACTTACTTTGATGATACCGATAAACTTCATACTCTCGGTGACATGATTGAAGGATATGGGAACAACCCTCAAGATCATTGTGAAGGTTTGCGTTACCGCAACTTCATTGGATCATACTCACACGGTCCACTTCTTAAAAATGTCAATGTAGCAAATGCAATCAAAGATATGATTATTGAGCGTCACAACAAACGTGTTGGCAATAATGATACAGTAGCTGAATAACAATAAAAGCTTGCTTCTCTAATTGAGAAACAAGCTTTTTTAGTTTTATTTGTGTTTATTCAAAACTTTTTTAGGCTTTGGTGTAATGTTCAAAGCCATTACAGCGACAATCACTAACAAGGTTCCAATCCAATCCATTGTTGCCATTGATAAACCAAAAACAAGAACGGAGCCTATTGTTGCTGATAATGGCTCAAAAGCATCTAACAAACTTGCAGTGGCAGGTTTTACATAGCGCAAAGCATTTGCCATTAACTGAAAGGGAATAATTGTACCAATTATAATCACAGCGCCTGTCCAGAGCCAAACTTCGGACTTATTAGGAATTTTAGGTATTTGGGGATGAATAATCATCAAACTAATTCCAGCTAAAAGCATCCCCCAGCCTGTTACAACTAAACTTGAAACTCGTTTAACAATACCGACAGGAATTAATGTATAACTGGCTTCTCCTACTGCAGAAAGCAATCCCCAAAACAATGCCCAAGGCGTAATTGCCAATTGATCAAATTTTCCATGCGTTGAAAGTAAGAAAACGCCAATAAAAGCAAAAAGTGCTGCAATAATATCCAATCTACGCATCACTTGTTGATGGGTTAATGCCAAATATCCAATTACAAAAAATGGTCCAATAAATTGCAAGATTGTCGCAATTGACGCATTAGCCTGCTGGATAACAATAAAGTAAAACAATTGTACTGGTAAAAGACCAAAAATACCATAAGCCAATATTACGCCAGCATCACGTTTATTTTTTAGTGTTCCAAACGGCTTCTGCTTTAAAGAGCCTGCAAGAACTAATAAAAATATTCCGGAAATAATTAATCGTGTTTGAGTAAGCCACATTGGCGTAATTTTGGGACTAATATTAAAAAGTGCTTTGGCAAATAATCCGGAAATCCCCCACATCACTGCCGCCGAAGCTGCTAAAAATGTCCATAATCGACGTTGAGCTTGCTTTGTCATAATTATTTTCCTCTGTTATTTATGTTCTTTATTAGTTTTCTTTTTCTTAGGTGAAATATTAAGAGCCATTGCTGACAAGACAACTAAAATTGATCCGATCCAATCCATTGGCTTCATTACTAAACCAAAGATTAGAACCGATCCAACAGTTGCAGAAAATGGTTCAAAAGCATCAAGTAAGCTAGCAGTTGAAGCCTTAATAAATCTAAGTGAATTAGTCATTAATTGGAAAGGAATAATTGTACCAATTAAGATAACAGCTCCTACATAAAGCCAAACTTCCGGTTTATTAGGAACTTTTGGCATCTGGGGATGAACAATCATCAAGCAAATTCCAGCCGATAGAAGTCCCCAACCCGTTACCACTAAACTCGAAACATGTTTCAAAACATTAATTGGAATCAAAGTATTTGTTGCTACACCAACAGCCGCTAAAAGGCCCCAGAATAAAACTTCTGGACTTAATGCAAAACTATTAAAGTTACCATGAGTTGCGAGTAAAACAACGCCAATAAAGGCAACAATTGCCGCAATCAAATCAATTGAACGCATTACTTGTTTATGAGTAATTGCCAAATATGCCATGACGAAAAATGGTCCAATAAATTGCAAAATTGTAGCAATTGACGCATTAGCTTTTTGCACAACGATAAAGTAAAACAATTGTACTGGAAGCAAACCAAAAATCCCATAAGCAATAATAACCCAAGCATCGTGCTTGTCCTTCATGCTTCCAAAGGGTTTATGCCCTACTATACCAGAAGCAATTAATAGAATAATTCCTGAAGTTACCATTCTAATTTGTGATAACCACATTGGTGTAATTTCTGGACTAATATTAAAAAGTGCTTTAGCAAAAAGACCTGAGATTCCCCACATGACACATGCCAAAGCAGCAAAAAACGCCCAAAGATGACGTTGTTTTTGTGTTACCATCGGTATTCCTCCCACTTTTAATCGACAGTAACAATCATAACACAGAAAAAAGCACCTTAATGCCCATTTTTAAGCATTAAGATGCTTTAAATTTAAATAATCTTTCTCTTTAAATACAAAGTTAAACCAACTATTCCAACTGCAAGTCCCACAATATAAGTTGTTAAAAAATGCGGCCAATAAATTGCTAAGAAAATTGACGCTATAATTACTAAAACGCTTGTATTTCTAATCATGCGCCGGTAATTCATTAAAAGGCCAACTACAATTCCAAGAAATCCAAAAAGATAGATTAAATTAACATATAATCCCATACTATCTAAAATATCAAAAGAATTGGTTTTGAGCGTTAAATCATAGTACATAATTCCAACAATTTGAATCATCATTCCGATACCAGCGATTAAGTCAATGATTGCCAAAAAATGGTAAAAAGTATTTTTATCGGCCTTATGTGGAAATGCTTTTGAAAATTTATCTACAAATGTTTCCTTATTTTGATAATTATTAATAGGTGATTTTGCAATATGTTTTATATAAAAATCATAGCCCCATCCAGAAACAAAATATGCTAAAGTAACAAAAAATTGAATAACTATTAAATGAGCAAATAAGCCAAAGTTAAACAATAACGTAAAGAAAAGTACGACTGCATAAATAGCTTCAAATGCTAATGCAACCCTGCCCCATTTACGATTTCGGACAATAATTTTTGCTTTATTTTCATTCATAATGTAATTCATCCCTTTTATCATAATTAAATTAATATGATAGCCAGATTATACATCATAAATTTAAATTAAAAAAAGCATTTTCGCAAAAAATTACGAAAATGTTTTCTAATGCTTTTTATTTAAAAATAATGGACTAAGCAAACCAACAAGTAAGCCGTAAATAAAGTACAAACGATAAATATCTGCTTGTTCTGGATGACGAATCCACAAAATCAAGGACATCATTGCCAAAATTCCACCCAAAAATATTGTTGAAGATTCATGGTTATTAGCGAAAAAGCTAACTGAGGCACCTAAAGTTAACAGTAATAAAATGCCAAAAACTACAACAATTAATGGTCCTTGCGTTTGCACATCAAAATCAAGCATTCTTGTTCCTGTCATTAATTGCCAAATCATATATCCTGCTAGTGCAAGTCCCAGTAGCAAAATAACAATTCTTATAATCATCGAGATAGTCTTCTTCATATGCACTCTTCTTTCACACACGCTTAATATGTGCATATTATAGTTGATTTTTTGCTATTCCTAAACCAATTTGAGTAAATCTAATTTAATTGAAATTAGATTTTAAACAAAAAAATCTCGGAAAATTCCGAGATTTCTTATTATCTACGCAAGCAATTTCTTGATTGCTTCTTCTACACTAGCATTCAACGATTGATGCTTATTCGCCGCATAATTGGCTAATTCTTGATGAAGTTTTGGTGAAATTCTCACATTGAATTTACCTTTAAACGGCTTTTCAGGCCTATTTCCATTTTGCTTGCAACTATTTAAATAATCGTCTATTGCTCCCTTAAAATCTTTTTCTAGTTCTTGAATAGTTACTCCCTCATAAGATATTAAACTCTTTATTCCCTGAACTTTTCCAAAGAGAATACCATCATCAAGAGAATATTCAATAGAACCTTCGTAGCCTTTATATTTTAAATATCTATTCGAACTATTCATCATTATCTATCATTCCTTTAATCTGATTTCTAATTTGCTTAATCTGATAAGTTAACAATTCTTTTCGTGGGTGAGGTTTATGCAAAATGATTCTACTATTTTCTTTAACGAAGATAATTCTTGACCCACTTGTCTTTCCTTTATTATCTAGCTTGTAGCCTAATTCTTTTAATACAGTTTCTGCATCTTTAAAATCAAAATTTCGTGGATTTCTATCTAATTTTATGAGTAGTTTTTCTAACTTGCTCATTTTTTCATCTCCTATTTTACATATTTTTTGAAAGTTTGCCACTATTTTTGCCACTAAGGCTATTTATTCCTTCATTATTAAATACGCAAAAAAGAGCTAAAATTTTTTATAAAACAAAAAAATCTCGGAAAATTCCGAGATTTCTTAATTCAACAATAATTAGTCTAAACCACAATTCTTAAAAATTTCATCAACATGACGCAAATGATAATGATAGTCAAATGCATCATTTAAATCATCTTCAGAAAGATAGTCCATAACTTCACTGTTTTCAATTAATTTTCTAAATGAAGTTTGGTCTTCCCAAGCCTTATTAGCATACTTTTGAACCATATCATAGGCCTTTTCACGAGATAGCCCAGCTTCGTCGATCAACTTAAGGAGCAATCTTTGTGAGTAAATTAAACCATAAGTACGGTCCATATTCTTAAGCATAGTTTCTGGAAAAACATCTAAATTGCTCAAAATACGATTGAAACGATGAAGCATATAATCAATGCCAATTGTCGTATCTGGCAAGATAATTCTTTCCGCACTTGAGTGAGAAATATCACGTTCATGCCATAAAGCAACATCTTCATAAGCTGTTACAATGTTGCCACGCATAACTCTAGCCATTCCGCATAAGTTTTCTGAACCGATTGGATTGTGCTTGTGAGGCATTGCAGAAGAACCCTTTTGTCCCTTACGGAAATGTTCTTCGACTTCATGAATTTCGCTACGTTGAAGGCCACGAATTTCCGTTGCCCAATTTTCAATACTTGTAGCAATAAGAGCAAGCATAGCAATATATTCAGCGTGTAAATCACGTGGCAACACTTGGCTAGTAATTGGTTGCTGAGTTAAACCTAGTTGCTTCATTACACTTGTTTCAACAGCTAGCGGAACATTTGCAAAAGTACCAACAGCACCTGAAATTTTTCCTGATTCTACACCTTTAGCAGCATGTTCAAAACGGTCAATATCACGATTAATTTCTGCATACCAACGAGCAAGCTTTAAGCCAAAAGTTGTTGGTTCTGCTTGTACCCCATGGGTTCTACCCATTTCAACGGTGTACTTATATTTCTTAGCCTTTTCAGCAATTGTCTTTTTTAATTCATGCAAATCCTGACGAATAATTTCATCAGCTTGCTTCAAGATATAGCCTTGCGCTGTATCAACAACATCCGTTGAAGTTAAACCAAAGTGAACCCATTTCTTTTCATCGCCTAAACTTTCAGAAACAGTTCTAGTAAAGGCAACAACATCGTGATGAGTAATTGCTTCAAGTTCAGAAACTCTTTCAACAGTAAATGAAGCATTTTTGGCAATCTTTTTAGCATCTTCTTTTGGTACTTCGCCAAGTTCAGACCAAGCATTAGTAGCAGCGATTTCTACTTTAAGCCAAGCCGCATATTTATTTTGCAAAGACCAAATTTTTCCCATTTCTGGGCGAGTATAACGTTCAAGCATAAATTACATTTCCCATGGATTCTTCAAAACGATAGTTTGTTCACGGTCAGGACCTACGGAGACAGTAACTAAAGTCACACCAACCAATTCTGAAACGCGGTTCAAGAACTTCTTAGCGTTTTCTGGCAATTCATCGTAAGTCTTAACTTGCGTAATATCTTCATCCCAAGCAGGAAGTTCTTCATAAACAGGTTGGCATCTGTATAATTCCTTCAAACTTGCTGGGTAGTAATCAATCTTCTTACCATCAAGTTCATATGCTGTAGCAATCTTAATCTTGTCAAAACCTGAGAAAATATCAAGCAAGTTTAAACTCAAACCATTAATTCCGGAAACACGTTTTGCGTGACGAAGAGCAACTGAGTCAAACCAGCCAACTCTACGTGGACGGCCAGTTACAGTACCGTATTCATGAGCAGTATCACGAATTCTGTCACCGATTTCATCCTTTAATTCAGTTGGGAATGGACCTTCACCAACACGAGTAGTATAAGCCTTGCAGACACCGATTACAGTACTCAAACGGTTAGCACCAATACCAATTCCTGAGCAAATTCCGCCAGAAATAGTATTTGATGAAGTTACGTATGGGTAAGTTCCTTCGTCAATATCCAGCATAGTACCTTGCGCACCTTCGAAAAGAACCTTTTCATTGTCGTCTAAAGCATCGTTAACCAATACAGAAGTATCAGTAACGTATTTCTTCATCTTTTGGCCGTATTCATAATACTTATCAAAAATATCTTCAAATTTAAGAGCTGGCTTGCCATAAACCTTGGTAAATAATTCATTCTTTACTTCCAAGTTAGCACGCAATTTTTCTTCAAAAGTATCTTTTTCAAGCAAGTCACAAACACGGATACCAATTCTTGAAGCTTTATCCATATAAGTTGGTCCAATTCCGTTCTTAGTTGTACCAATTTTGTTTGCGCCCTTTGATTCTTCTTGATATTCATCTTGCAAAATATCATAAGGCATAATGATGTGAGCGCGATTAGAAATTCTAAGTTTGCTGGTATCAATACCATTCTTTTCAAGGTTATCAAGTTCGCCAAACATAACTTCAGGGTTAATTACAACACCATTTCCGATAACTGCACCCTTTGATGCAGCGAAAATACCTGAAGGAATTAAACGCATCTTAAATTCTTTACCATCAATATCAATAGTATGACCTGCGTTGTTACCACCATTTGAACGAACTGCCATAGTAGCTTCTTTACTTAAGAAGTCAGTAATCTTGCCTTTACCTTCGTCTCCCCATTGGCTACCTACAACTGCAACTGCTGTCATTTCAAATTTCTCCTCAAAATTTCTATTATTTTTACCTAATCAATATTTATTACGTGAGCTATTCTAGCAATTTAAGCAAAAAGAGTCAACTCAAAATACGAATTATTTTATTTTTAATCAGTTTTATAGTTCGATTTTATTCTTGACACAAAGAAAAACATCCCTTATAGTTACAATCGTTTGATACTAGTGATTACCAAAAGGGAGAATTATAAGTGAGTAATTATTTTAGCATGGAAGCCTTTGACTACGATGATATTCAATTAGTTCCTAATAAAGGAATTATCAAAAGCCGTCGTGACGCTGATACAAGTATTAAGTTCGGAAACCGAACATTTAAAATTTCTGTTGTTCCAGCTAACATGGAAAGCGTTATTGATGAAAAGTTGGCCATTTGGCTTGCTGAAAATGGTTATTATTATGTAATGCATCGATTCCAACCCGAAAAGCGTATTGATTTTATCAAGATGATGCACGAAAAAGGTCTTTTTGCATCAATTTCAGTAGGAATTAAAGACAGTGAATATAAATTTATCGATCAATTAGTTAAAGAAAACGTTAAACCCGAATACATCACAATTGATGTTGCTCACGGCCACTCTATTTATGTAATCAAAATGATTCATTACATAAAAGAAAAATTGCCTGATTCTTTCCTGACAGCCGGAAATATTGCTACTCCAGAAGCTGTTCGCGAATTAGAAAATGAAGGCGCAGATGCAACTAAAGTTGGCGTAGGTCCTGGAAAAGCCTGCATTACCAAGTTGAAAACAGGCTTTGGTACTGGCGGCTGGCAATTAGCCGCATTAAGAATGTGTTCAAAAGTTGCAAGCAAGCCATTAATTGCGGACGGTGGAATTCGTCATAACGGCGATATTGCGAAGTCAATTCGCTTTGGCGCAACAATGGTAATGATTGGCTCAATGCTTGCTGGACATGAAGAATCACCTGGCAACATTATTAAAATTAATGGTAAAACTTATAAACAATATTGGGGTTCAGCGTCAGAGGTTCAAAAAGGCGCGTATCGCAACGTTGAAGGAAAACAAATGCTTATCCCTTACCGTGGATCGATTAAAGATACTTTACGTGAAATGCAAGAAGATTTACAATCTTCAATTTCATATGCTGGCGGAAAAGATTTAAATTCAATTAAACTTGTCGATTATGTAATCGTTAAAAATACAATTATGGATGGCGATTACTAACAATATAATTTAAATTAGGCTCATTGCTACACGATAGATAGCAGTGAGTCTTTTTTATTTTTTATCAAAACTTCTTTATTTTCATATTATTGCGTGTTATACTATTGGAGTTGGTTGATGCGCCCTTAGCGCAACTGGATAGAGTGTCTGACTACGAATCAGAAGGTTGAAGGTTCAAATCCTTCAGGGCGCACTATTCGGGAAGTGGCTCAGTTTGGTAGAGCACCTGGTTTGGGACCAGGGGGTCGCAGGTTCGAATCCTGTCTTCCCGATAATTTTTTAAGCAAGTACTAAAAAGTACTTGCTTTTTATTTTCCCATTCATTAAAATATAAGCAATAAATTAAAAAGCAATGAAAAAGAAGAGTAAATAAGTTATTTCTTTCAGTGAACTAGTAATAGTGAGAAACTAGCAGACCCTGACTTATTGAAAAACACTTTTAGCAAGCTCACCGAAATAAATTTTTTAAAGTAAGTTGAGACGTCTCCGGTACGTTACCACGCCGGTAGAACATGATTGTGTTCTATGAGTAGGTCTATTTTTATAGACAAGCTGGGTGGTACCGCGGAAAAAAGCCTTTCGTCCCTTGTAATTAAGGAGATGAAGGGCTTTTTCTTTACTCCAAATAAAATTAAAGGAGAAAAATATCATGGAATTAATTTTACCTAAAGACTATCATCCAACATTAACTATTAGAGATACCGAAGCAGCAATTGTTTTAATCAGAGAAACTTTTCAAGATAAATTAGCAGATGCCTTAAACGTTCAAAGAATGTCTGCTCCAATGTTCGTTGAAAAGAAGTCCGGATTAAACGATAACTTAAACGGTGTTGAACGTCCTGTAGCATTCGATATGAAAGCTATCCCTGGTGATACCATTGAAGTTGTTCACTCTCTTGCCAAGTGGAAACGTTTAGCCCTCAAGAAATATGGTTTTGGCATGCATGAAGCTTGTACACCAACATGAACGCCATTCGCCGTGATGAAGATTTGGATAACTTCCACTCTATCTATGTTGACCAATGGGATTGGGAAAAGGTAATTTCCAAAGAAGAACGTAATACTGATACTTTAGAAATTACTGTTAACAAGATTTTCAAAGCTATCAAAGAAACTGAAAAAGTTGTTGCAGCTCGTTACCCTAGTTCAACCTATCGCTTAGCTGATCATGTTTCTTTTATTACCACTCAAGATTTGGAAAACCGCTGGCCTGATCTCACTCCAGATGAACGTGAAGACAAAATTGCTAAAGAAGAAAAAGCAGTCTTCATTATGAAAATTGGTGATAAGTTAAACCGTAGCGGTAAGCCACATGATGGTCGTGCTCCTGACTACGATGATTGGCAATTAAACGGTGACTTAGTATTTTGGTATGAACCTCTTCAAAGAAAAATCGAAATTTCTTCAATGGGTATTCGTGTTAGCGAAGAAAGCTTACGTGAACAATTAAAGAAAGCTCACTGCGAAGAACGTGCTGAATTGCCATTCCATAAGATGCTTCTCAACGGTGAATTACCTTATTCAATCGGTGGCGGTATCGGTCAATCTCGTCTTTGTATGATGCTTCTTGGCAAGGCACATATTGGCGAAGTTCAAGCTTCAATTTGGCCAGAAGAAATGGTTGAAAAATGTGAAGCTGATCATATGCAAATTCTTTAATTTAATCATTAAAACAAAAAACTACGTCTGAAATTCATACGTAGTTTTTATTTTGCACTAATATTTAATTTTCGTTTTTTCTATCTCTTCTTGAAAGCCAAGACATGATTAAAGGTAAAATTACGAAACCAAAAATCATCATTGCAATTGCATACCAATTAATTCCAATGAACTGTCCTTGAGCATTTGCGATACCAAATTGTGCTTTCCAGTTGTATTCAACAAGAAGGAAGATAACTAACACAATTGAAAGAACTGGGAAAACTATATCTGTCCAAACATTCTTTTTAGCATCCAATACTTCTTCCTTGCTTCTACCACGGTAGAAACGAATAACAGCTAAAGGTACTACGATAAAGCCTAAGAAACGAACCATAGCACTTAAAGTAATTAAGTTAACCATATTGTATTGGAAAGCCATTGGGATCAAAACGGCTAAAATTACAGAAATAAAGAATGTTCTAATTGGAAAATTATTTTTGGTTCTCTTAGTAAGAGATTTTGACATTTGATTTTCACGAGCCATTGCTTCCAAAATTCTTGGAGCATTAAAACTTGAAGCTACGTTAATACCAAACATGGAGACTAAGGCGCCGACCAAAATAACATCACGTAAGATATCATTTTTAAAAATAGCTGCAATTGCGACAACCTGCTTAGTTGTCATAATTGCTTTAGGATCAAGCATCATAGCAACCGCAACAACGCCGATATAAACTACCGCAATAACTAAAATAGCTAGTGGAATCGCACGAGGTAAATTCTTTTCAGGATTCTTCATATCTTCTGAACCTGAAGCTACTGATTCAAAACCAGTAAAGGCATAAAATGCGGAAACAATTGCCATTACAAAACCAGTTGTTGTCAATGTTGGAACAATCTTTTGACCGTTTTGCGTAATTACATCAACTTCATTTAAATGACTTGATGCACCTGTAGTAATTAATAATATTACCCCGGCAATAATAATTAAAATTAAGGCTGCTAGCTTACCAATAGTAGCAAGATTCATCACCCATTTTAATACTCGTTGGCCAAATAAATTAATGATAGTAATAATTGCCATCAAGACAATAAAGCCAATCGTAACGTTACCAAAATCTTCAGAATTACCGCCAAAAATTGAAATTGTTGAACGAACAACCCCAACGGCCATTACTCCCCAAGCAACACTTGCAGAAAAGTAACGAAGCACACCCATATAAAAACCAACTTTATCTCCAAAAGCAGCCTTTGAATATGCATATGCTGCACCTGATTTTGTTACATACTTGGCAGCCGCCGCGAATGAAACTGCTAAAATTGCAGCAAAAATCGCAGCAATTAAGTAGACAACTAAGGCTTTTGAACCAGCTTGTTGAACCACGCTTCCTGGAGTTAAGAAAATACCTGATCCGATAATTGCGTTAATGGCCAAAAGTACAATTGACCAAAAGCCTAACTTATCGCTTTCCCTATTATTCATATTTTATCCTCACTTTATTCAGCATTATCAATAACCCACTTAAAGAGATTATTCATAAAGTCTACATTCTTATTACGATGAAGCATTTCTGGATGCCACTGAACACCGATAACTGTTCCCTCTTTATTTTCAATTCCTTCTGGAACACCATCTGGAGCAACTCCGGATTCAATTAAATCTGGAGCTACATCTTTAATTACTTGATGGTGGAAAGAATTAACCATAAATTCCGTTTTACCTAAAATATATGCAAGATGACTACCTTCCATCAACTTCATACCGTGAGTTGGCAAATCCGAAGTATGGCCTTGCATATGCTTTAATGTCTTTTCACTTCTGTAAGAAAGATCCTGATAGAGACTACCGCCATGAGCCACATTAATAATTTGCGCGCCACGACAGATTCCAAGTACCGGAATTCCTTTTTCTTCCGCTAACTTAAGTAAAAGCGTATCAAAATGGTCACGTGCAGGCCAAGTTGCACCAATTTTTTGTTCTGGCTCTTCACCATATAAATGTGGATCAACGTCGTGTCCACCTGATAAAATCAACCCTTGAACATTATCAAGTTGAGCTTTAATTACCTCATCATTTTCAGTAAATGGAATAATGAATGGTACACCGCCATTTTGAACAACTGAATCAACATAATCTTCATTTACATAACTACGATGGTAGCCAGGAAAAATTCCGCCATCATCAATTATTACTGAACCTGAAATTCCGATAATTGGTTTACTCATTTTCAGCATCCTCCCTCACTTACTTTTAATATGTGAATTTATTATACAAAACTGTTTTTATATGTACAACAAAAAATATTTTTGATCGGTATAACTTTTTATTACTTAATTGCGCTTTTTCTATGTTTAATCAAATATACAATTGTAGCAATGATTAATACAATCGCACCAATTGCCACAGATAATCGTGTTTCAGGATTAATGAACATAAATACCACGATTAGCGTCAACATGAATAAAGCAAAATAATTTGAATATGGATATAGCGGTAATTTAAACGGATGATCTTCCATCAAATTCTTATTCTTTCGTCTAAAACGTAGTTCCGCAAGTAAAATTACGAACCAAGCTACCATTCCTGGTAAAACAGATGAACTATATACAATAACAAAGACATTTGCCAATGATTTATTTAAGTATTGCACTAAAACATTGAGCATAAAGCCAATAAAAATTCCAGCAGTAATACCAATAATGGCATGACTTGGAACTATCCGTTTAGATACATGCTTGAAAGTCTTAGGAGCTTCACCTTCATGAGCTAATTTATAAAGCATTCTACTTGATGAATAAATTCCTGAATTAGCTCCAGATAAGGCTGCAGTCAAAACAACAAAGTTAATGACTGAAGCAGCAGCTGTAATACCTACTTTAGCAAAAGTAGTTACAAACGGTGACCCAATTGTCCCTAATTTATCCCATGGATATAGCGTTACAATTACAAAAATTGCCCCAACATAAAAGATTAAAATTCGCCATAAAACGGACTTAACGCTTTTAACAATTGCTTCTTGCGGATGAGCAACTTCACCAGCAGAAATCCCAATTAATTCGATTCCTTCATATGACCCAACAACAATTGCCATTGAGAATAGGAAACCTTTTATTCCGCCCGTAAAGAAGCCACCATGACTCCATAAATTAGAAAAGCCTATTGGATGTCCACCGTTGCCAAAACCAAATAAAATGACCATAAAGCCTAAAATGATCATCAAAACAATCGTTACAACTTTGACCATTGAGAACCAAAATTCCAGTGTTGCATATGCTTTTGCACTAGCTAAGTTGGCTACCAACAAAAAGGCAATTATGATAACTCCCGCTACCCAATCAGAGGTACCTTTCCACCAAAAACGCAAGTATTCAGTCGTCGCAACAACTTCAGAAATTCCAACAACAATATATTGAAAAACATTAGCCCATTCTGCTAAATATCCAGCAAGTGGATGAACATGGCTAGTCGCATAATCCGCAAATGAACCTGTTCCCGGATCAACATATAACATTTCGCCTAAAGCACGCATGACAATATATAAGATTAGACCAACAAAGATATAAGAAAGTAAAACAGATGGTCCAGTCCACTTAATAGTCGATGCCGAACCCATGAAAAGACCAACTCCGATGGCGCCTCCAAGTGAGATCATTTCCATTTGTCCAGCAGTCATTGAGCGTTTTAAAGCAGGCGCCTTATGTCGCTTACTCATTACATTCTCCCCTTATCTTATACAAATATTATTCCCGAGGAAATAATAATTTTGTAATATTTATTCTAAGTATGATTTTAAGTACAATTTAAGTTAACATTGA
>NZ_BALY01000037.1 GCF_000615445.1 Lactobacillus hamsteri DSM 5661 = JCM 6256
ACTTCCTTATTTCGTCAAATCTGCTTTTTGTTCGTTTTTTCATCCCTCATTTCTATTTTGTCAAGCGATATGCTCTATAAAGCAGTACGTTTTATTAAGTATATTAAAATAAAGCACTTCTATAATTCGTTATACACGAACTTTACGCCTAAAAACTTTTTTTTAAAAAAATAAAAAAAGTAGATTTTACTCTACTTTTTGCTTATTAATCATCACATCTATGACCATGAAGTATTGGGAAATGAACCTTAATAGCCCGATATACTTCATTTTTATCATATTCACAGCCTCGAACTATCCACGCGAATAAATCATTGTAAATATTTTCTACCACACTATCTAGTACAGTAGAAGAAATCCCTTTTTTGTTAAAGCAATACTCTTTTAATGCTTCAAACAATGCTTTTCTTACTTTCTTGCGAATCTCATTATGCTGCGCACAAGTTGTTTGTTCAAACATTTGTAGATATACATCGCTATATTCAGCAATTTCATCTAAAGAACTGTCAAAAATTTTAGAAATATGATTATGTTTAGAAAAACTAGACTTAATTTGCCTTTCTAAAACATATCCAAAGAATCCTGTTAATCCAGATCCAAAAAAGTTATAAAATTTTAATCTACTAATATTGGCAACACAGCAATAATTATTAATTGCTATTTTGTTATTTTTATTAAAAGCCATGCTCTGTTTGATCCACTTGATTTCTTGAGACATGGTACTCCTCCTACTCTCTAAAATAATACTCTAATTTTTTAGAGTATTTGAATATATCAAGTTTTCGCCTGTTTGCCAATAGTTTTTTTATAAAAAATAAAAAAACAGTGAAAATATGATTTCACTGTTTTAAAACTTATATTTTCTACGCAATTCACGATCTTGATCACGCTTCTTGATCGTTTCACGCTTATCATATTGCTTTTTACCTTGAGCAACGCCAATCAATACTTTAGCAAAGCCATGCTTTAAATACACCTTTAATGGAATAATAGTAATTCCTCTCTCTTCTTGTGCCTTTGCTAAACGCCGAATTTCCTTTTTGTGCAAAAGAAGACGTCTACTACGAAGAGGATCATGATTGTAACGATTACCTTGCTTATATTCGTTAATATGCACGTTTTCTAGAAAAGCAGAACCGTTGATGATTTGAACATAACCATCCTTTAACGTAATTCTGCGTGCACGAACAGACTTAATTTCAGTCCCTGTTAAAGCCATCCCAGCTTCAACAGTTTCTTTAATAAAGTAATCGTGACGTGCTTTTCTATTTTGAGCAATTAAATTTTCATTGTTTTCTTTCATCAAAATCAGTCCTAGTGTTTAAAACGATTGCCACCATGGTGATTATTATTGTGATTACGGTTATTACTGCTGCTACGGAAGTTTCTTCCACCACGATGGCCGTGGTTATTGTGAAAACCTTTATTGCCTCGACGCTCATTAGCCATGCCACGATCATTATGTGGACGTTTTGGAGCATTAGGATCATAAATTTCAAAATCAAGTTGGTGCTGTTCTACATTAGCATTAATAAGAGTTACCTTAATTGGCATCCCTATCTTGAATTGGTTATGAGTCCCTCTACCTGTCAAAGTCAAAGTTTTTTCATCAAAACTATAGAAATCATCAGTCAAGTTGGAAATATGAATTAAGCCTTCAACCGTATTAGGAAGTTGAATAAACATACCAAAACTTGTAACTGAAGAAACGACAGCATCAAAATGTTGGCCCACTTGGTCAGACATATATTCTGTCATCTTGAGGTCATTTACTTCACGTTCAGTATCAATTGAAACTCTTTCTTGAGTAGAAGTTTGTTCAGCAACATCTGGCAAATAGCTTGCAAAATGCTTTTGAACGTCTTCACCCATGCCTTGATCTGAATATGCATGAATCATACGATGAACCATTAAGTCAGAATAACGACGAATTGGTGAAGTAAAGTGAGTATAAAATTCTGCTGCCAATCCAAAGTGGCCTAATGCTTCTTCTGAATAATGAGCTTGCTTTAAACTACGAAGCATCATCATTTGAACAACGGCTTCTTCTGGAGTTCCTTCAGTTTTAGAAACAACTTTTTGCAAATCGATTGGCTTAATATTATTTGGATCAGCCTTAATGTTTAAACCAAAAGCACTACAAAATTCAAAGAAGTTCTTAATTCTTTCAGCATCTGGTGTTTCGTGAACACGGTATAAGAATGGCACATGCTTTCTGTAGAAATCTTCAGCTACAGTTTCATTAGCCATCAACATAAATGATTCAATCATCTTTTCAGCTGTACCACGTTCATGCAAGACAATATCAACTGGTTTGCCTTTTTCATCAACAATAATCTTTGCTTCTGGCTCTTCAAAGTCGATTGCACCACGTTTATGACGTTGACTATACAATGCAGCATGCAAATCTGCCATTTCTTCAAGCATTGGGCGTAATTTTACATACTTGTCTTCCAAGCCATCCATATCACCAGCTAAAGTCTTATTAACCTTGTTATAAGTCATACGACCGTGTGAACGCATAACAGATGGATAAATCTTATACCCAACTCGTTTACCTTCTGGTGTAATTTCCATATCACAAGATAATACAAGACGATCTACGCCTTCATTCAAAGAACAAATTCCGTTTGAAAGTCGGAATGGAAGCATTGGAATAACACGATCAACCAAATAAGTACTGTTGCCACGTTGAAATGCTTCTTCGTTCAAAGGAGTATTTTCAGTTACATAATGGGAAACATCTGCAATATGAACACCTAAATGATAATTGCCATTTGGTAATTTCCATAAAACAACTGCATCATCAAAGTCTTTAGAATCATCCCCGTCAATAGTAACCGCTGGTTGATCAGTAATATCAACTCTGCCTTTACGATCTTCATCAGTAACATGATCTGGAATTTCATTAGCTTGTTTCATTGCGTCTTCAGGCCATTCAGTACGAATATCATGAGCTGCAACGATTGACATAATATCAACGCCAGGATCATTTTTATTACCAATAATATCGACAATAGCTCCTGTCATTGATTCAGGATTATCCTTATCAGGGTAATTTTTGATTGAAACTTTAACCATATCACCCATTTGTGGGATTAAACCATTTTCAGATACGTATACTCGGTAATTATGAAGCTTTTTGTCATTGCTTAATACATAACCAATGAAGTGGCTAATTTTAACTTGTTCATCAGTCATTGGGTGGAATTCGCCGACTAAGCTATCAAGTCCACGTTCAATAATTTCAATAACTTGACCTTCAGGTCCTTTACCATTCCAAGGATTTCCCCCAGCAGTAATTTTAACTTTTACACGATCACCATTAACTGCATAATCGGTATAATCTTTTTGAATAAAAACATCGTCAGCATCTTCATCATCTAAACGAACAAAGCCAAAGCCTTTATCGTTTGCTCTAAAAGATCCTTCAACAACAGTATTTTCTTTTGCTAATTGATAACGACCTTTGCCGTCAGTAATAATCTTTTTATCATGTTCCAAAAATGACAAAGCCTTGATTAACTCAGTAAAGTTACCCAAACGATTACGTCTTGCCATTTTTTCAATTTGATCGACACGAAATTGTTTTTGAGGTTCATGGCGAAAAATTTCTAAAACGCCGGCCAAAATCTTTTCGTTTTGTGCCATTAAAAAACTCCGTTCTTTATTTAAAAATAAAAAACCTCCCGTCATTTTTGATCGGGAGGTACATAAACTTTATTTTGAAGACATGTAAGCCAAGACAAAAGCTAAGACGAAAAATATAACCAACAAAACTGCGGTAACTTTTTCCATAAATGCTTCAAAACCACGTTTTTTGGTTTGACCACTAAAAACTGCACCACCAGAAAGCGCATTTAACGCATCTTGTTGTTTTTGTGGTTGCATCATTGTTGCAATAATGATCAAGATTGAAACAATGATAATTAGCGTCATAAATAAATTATACAAAGCGCTGCCTCCAATACTAGGATATCAATTATCAGCTTATTTTAACATACAATCAAAATTTTTGCAGGTTATTTTTTAAGCTCGGGTGCATCCGTTTTAAATTTATTCTGTGTTGTCTTTTTATGATTCTTATACCACAAAGAAGTCTTATTGTTCTTCTCTAAATTTTTAAGAGCAACTTCCTTGTTGTAGTCATAATCTTTTGGTTCAACTTTAGTAAACCATTTAGGCTTGTAGAAACGCAATAAATTACCATTAATCACACGATCTGACAATGACAATTGCGTTGTAACTTGGTTAGAAAGTGATGTTAATTTTGCCTTTAATTTTTTATCTGGATGAACAATTCTTTGACCTGTTTTCGTGTAGTAATAGTCAGCTGAAACTTTTGCATATTCAGGAGTAATAAAATCTCCATTCCTTTGAGCCACAATTTGCGGAGCATCTTTACTTAACAAATCATGACCAAATTGAATAGTATCTTTATCCTTAACTCCTAACAGGTTAAGCAAAGTTGGCAAGACATCAATTTCGCCACCATAAGTATGATCAATCTTTCCTTTTAACCCTTTCATATGAAACATCAGAGGAACACGCTGGAAATTCAAATTATCAAAATCATTGAAGCTTTCCTTCTTTAAAAGTTGAGCACTAGCCTTGTGGTGATTACCGGAAATACCATAGTGATCCCCATAAAACATCACTAAAGTATTTTTATCTAATCCTGTTTTCTTCATCCAAGCCATAAATTCACCAATAGCTTGATCTAAATAGTGTGCAGTTTGCACATAACCATCAACAGTTTCATCTTTTGTATCAGTCTTATCAATTGACTGATTCTTTTTATCTAAATCGTATGGATAGTGGTTTGTTACCGTAATCATCTTTAAATAGAATGGATGCGGCAAGCGTTCAATATACTTGATAGATTGATCAAAGAAAATTTTATCTTTTAAACCATAGCCAACATAATAGCCTGGTTTGTTTTGATAATAAGAAAGAGGCATAAAGTATTGGTAGCCAAATGATTTATAAGCATTATTACGATTCCAGAATGAACCTTCTCCACCATGCATTACAGCCGTTGTATAGCCATCTTTTTGATGCAAAATTGCTGGAGCACTTTCAAAGGTATTGGAAGTACCATAACTAGACATCGCTGAACCTGATTGCAAACCGAAAATTGAGTTTTCGAGCATCATTTCAGCATCTGAAGTCTTTCCCTGACCTACTTGATTAAAGAAGTTATCAAAGCTAATTGTATCCTTAGCATGATAAATCTTGTTCAAGTTTGGTGTTACTTCTTTTCCTTTCCACTTATAACCAATCAAAAATTGTTGGAAACTTTCTAAGTGAATAATTAAAACATTTTTCCCCTTAGCAACACCAGTATATTCTGGATTAGGTTTTACATAGCTTTCTTTTAAATACTTACGAACTGTACGAAGATCATTAACATTCGCTTTAGCCATCTGTGCACTTGTTTGTGCTGTTTTAAACCCATCATAAACAGCATATTCATTCATCCCCAAGTACTTAACAATATAATTATTATCAAAAGTTCTCGTCAAAAGTCCTGAACGATCACTTTGCGCCATTAATAAATTAACGCCCATAAATGACAAAGCCAAAGACTCAATCAATAAATTAACTTTTAATTTAAGCGGACGAACGTCAATCCTAATCACTTTGAATAAAAGTAAAGCAATTACCGCTGCTACATCTATAAAAGCTAAAAAGTCACTCGCCAACGTAATACCAGCAATACTTTTTCCTAAATTATCTGAAGTAGAACCTGACGTTTTAATAATTGAAAAAGATAAAAAGTTCGAAAATTCACGATAATATAAAATATTCGAAAATAACCATAAACTAAGTAAAAAATCAATTGTTAAAATTATCCAATATGATTTTCGCCCCTTAAAGAATAGCCCTATTCCTAATAAAAGCATCCCTGCAGGAATTGGATTTATTAATAGCAAAAATTGCTGCATCGGACCGACTGCACCTAAATTAAATTTAGTTAAATAAATAAAATATGTCTTCAGCCAGAATAAAAACAAAACTATTGTAAAAAAGCCCAGTTTCTTATGCGTCAACCATTGCCAAAAGGATTGAATACGTGACATTTTATTCTCCCTCCATTACGTTTGCCTATCTTACTACAAAGAAAAATATGACATAGCCCTTTTTAGAGAAAATTAATCATTTTCTGGACTTTTTATTTTCTTAGGTTTAAAAATCCAACCAAAGATACCTAAAATCATTCCAAAAAAGTAAGTTGCAAAACGCCACAAAAACATTCCTAAAATTAAAGCACCGTGAGAAGAAACGAACGTTGAAAATAGGGTTTGAAAACTATATTCAGCACCACCGGAAGCTCCCGGAATCGGAATGATCGCCATAAACATAATAATCATAATATTCATTTGTGTAACGGCTGCCCAAGACGTATTTACGTTCAAAGCAAGCAAAACAACAAATGGAATTGAATAAAAACATAGCAATTGTAGAACTGTTAATCCTGTTGCAATTAACAGCTTCTTTTTTTCCTTTTTCAATTTTTGGCTTTCAGCATAAAATGTTTCAATCTTTTCCATCGTAGCATCACGCCACTTTTCAACACGATCGTGATTAATAAATTTAGCCAATAGGTTCATTAGCCAATTAGTAGCCTTTTTTGTCCAGTTATAAGCAAACATAATTGCTAATAAAAACAAAGTCGAACAAACATGAATCAATAAGCCAATAACAATAAAAATAGCTAAACCTGAAAACTTAGTTGCCACCATATGAAAGCCAAACAAGATCGTAAATATATAAGCAAAGAAGACAACTACCTGGTAAATAATAAATTTCATCAAAAGCAGTGAAGTCGCTCTTCCGCCTTCTATTCCCATTTGAACCATTGCTGCTAATTGTGACGGTTGTCCACCTGTTGACATAGGGGTAATCGCATTAAACAAAGCTTGAATGATTGGAATTCTAAAGAAGGACCATTTCGATCGTTTTGGTTCATTCTTCCGCTTAGCCAACACCGCTAAAATACTAGCTTCAAACACATATGAAACAAGCATTAAAGCAAAAATTAAGGCAAAAGCCCACCAATTCATTCCCTTTGCAGCTTCTGCAATTTGGCTAATAGGAGTTGATTTCAAATCAATATATAATACAAAGACACTGATCGCTAAAACAATCAAAATGCCCCATAAGTGTTTTTTATTCATTTAGTGAATTTGTCCTAACTTTTTACCCAGTTCATATTGTTCATGATAAAAGTCTCTCCAAACATCTGCTAAATGCTCTTCTGAATACTTAGAACTGGCCTGACTTGCTAAAATGCTGTATTTCTTTAAAACTTCTTTGTTATTGACAGCTTGACATAATTTAGAGTTCATTTCATCAAAGTTTTTTCCACTCATGTAATAGCCGTCAATTATAGCCTTATAAAGATCTAAATCCCTCAATAAAACAGGTGTATTACAACTAAATGCTTCCAAAACAGACATTGGGAACAATTCATCATAAGATGGCAACAAGAACAAATCAGCAATATTTAAATAATCAACCAATTTTTTACGATCTACAATTCCAGTAAAAGTTAAGTTCTTAGGTGGATTATCTACAAGTTCCTTATAGTGATCGTAGCCATCAGTAATTTTTCCAAATGAAAAACCGCCAGCCCAAATAAACTGAACATCAGGATTGGCCTCTGCCATTTTAGCAAAATCATCTACACCTTTACGCTCTTGGACTTGACCATCCCCAAAGACAACAAACTTATCTAAAGGAATTCCTAATTCATTTCTAAAAGCATTTTTCTTCACTAATGATTCTGGATAGAATTCTGAGCGTGATACAAAATTAGGAATATATTTGACTTTATCTCGATCAATGCCATACTTCACCAACTTATCGATAAAAATAGGATTTACAACTACAATTTGATCCATTCTTTTATAAAAATCAACAACATAATTATAAAAAACTTTTTTAGCAAAACCTGGCAATTTAATTGAGCCTTCTAATGTATCAGGCAAAAAATGTACATAACCAATTTTTCTACCACGAGCTGGAGAAAAACTATTCATATAGTAAGTGGGGTTAATAGTATGATAATGTGTTAAATCACTTTCTCCATATTTGTTAACCGTGACGTAAAACTCATCAACTAAATTTTTTCTCATTAAATTGATTAATTCATTATATGCTGAACCTACGCCTTGGCCTTTTACTGAGTCGGCTTGTGAAAACATATTTATTCTAATCATTTGTTTCCTCTTCTTGTTTTTCTTGGTAATTAGCAATTGCATCTTTATAAAAGTCATGTACTTCTGTAGCAAAATGTGCTGCTGAAAGTTGACTTAATTTTTTCTGCAGAGCTTCTTTCGATATTTCTTCCTTACCTTGTTTAAGATATATCAAAATATCATCCAACATTTCTTTTTGAGTAGTAAAAATTCTACCAAAAGTATCGGAATCAAAAACATGTTCAGTATAATCCGTATCGTAAACTACACACTTTGTCCCTGCCGCTAAAGCTTCAATGTAAGTTAATCCTTGAGTTTCAGTATCACTAGCAGAAACAAATAAATCAGCCATTCGATAATAGTTGCCTACATCTTTATGATCTACATCTCCCGTAAAGATAACATAGTCTTCAAGCGTAAGTCTTTCTACTTGCTCTTGAAGAACTTTAAGATCTGGACCATTACCTGCAATTACCAATTTTACATTAGGAAATTCATCAATAATTTGCGGCAACACATTAATAATATGATCAATTTTCTTTTCAGCGGCTACTCTACTTAAAGTTAAGATAACAGGAGCATCTTTATCGATACCTAATTCTTCTCGTACATCCCGTCTATCGTCACCATTCATGCCTTCAATATCTACTCCAGTAGGAATAACCCTAATTGGAATTTTAACGTCATATCGCGTTAATAGCTCTTCTACGCGCTTGCTTGGAGCAATTACTCCATCCATATTTTTTAAATAACCCTTAGTAAATTGTTTTACATGATACGGTCTAAGCAAATGACCGTTTAAGACATAATGCAAATAATCTTCATACATTGTGTGATAAGTATGAATTGCGGGTATTTTTAATTGATGTGCAACGTATTTTCCTATAGTTCCCAACGCAAACTCAGTTTGAGTATGAACAATATCTAACTTCACTTCTTTTGCAACCTTAGTAGCTTCAAAAAGTCCTCTAAACGCAATTCTTCTATCTGTAAATGATACAAATGGAATACTACTGAATCGAAAAACATTTGGTTCAATAATTCCTTTTTTAATGTGGGGATCAGTTGTAGTAAAAATAAATACATTATGTCCCTGTTTTTCTAATGCAACTTTTAAAGTTTGAATTGAAGTTGCAACACCGCTTAGTTGCGGAAAGTATGTATCGGTAAAAATGCCAATATTCATCTGAATACCTCCATATATTGGTATTATAGAGATTCTCAGAAATATAAGCAATTATATCTATATAACATTAAAAAGAAAAAAAGAACAACCTTTATAGGTTGTTCTTCAAAGATAGCGGTGATCGGGGTCGAACCGATACGTCCGTAATGGACACCAGATTTTGAGTCTGACGCGTCTGCCAATTCCGCCACACCGCCATATTAACAAAAGTATTAAAGCTAACTTGGTTAGCAGTAAGGCGGAGATCGGATTTGAACCGACGATAAAGGTTTTGCAGACCTCTGCCTTACCACTTGGCTACCCCGCCATGAGCTTTAAATGAATATATTGGGATAACTGGATTCGAACCAGTGCATGTTAGAGTCAAAGTCTAATGCCTTACCACTTGGCTATATCCCAATACTAGGGCGGAATATGGGATTCGAACCCATGTATGCCGGATCCACAAACCGGTGTGTTAACCCCTTCACCAATTCCGCCATAAGGTTAAACAGGGATAGTAGGAATTGAACCCACATCAGCGGTTTTGGAGACCGATGTACTACCATTATACGATATCCCTATTAATGGAGGAGGGTGGATTCGAACCGCCGAACTCAGAGAGAGCGGTTTTACAGACCGCCGCGTTTAGCCACTTCGCTACTCCTCCAGGCTGATGGCGCGGGACGGAATCGAACCGCCGACACAAGGAGCTTCAATCCTTTGCTCTACCAACTGAGCTACCGAGCCATCTTACGGTCCATGTCGGATTTGAACCGACGATCTTCTCCGTGACAGGGAGACGAGATAAACCACTGCTCCAATGGACCAAATTGCGGGAGCTGGATTTGAACCAACGACCTTCGGGTTATGAGCCCGACGAGCTACCAGACTGCTCCATCCCGCGATGTTAAGGAGGATGTGGGATTTGAACCCACGCGCGAGCATAACCCGCCTGACGGTTTTCAAAACCGTTCCCTTAAGCCACTTGGGTAATCCTCCATCGTGAAATTAAGTTTTCCAATTATTAAACCGGAATGACCCGTACGGGATTTGAACCCATGTTACGGCCGTGAAAGGGCCGTGTCTTAACCGCTTGACCAACGGGTCATGTCTTTGAATCACTTTATCAACTCAAAGCACGTTTATTATAATAACTTAAGTGGTTGAAGTTGTCAACTCTTTTTTCAAATTATTTTTAAATTTGATTTCTTAAGCTCTGTCGAGATCTCTCACCCGACAACGTTATCTATAATACAGGATGAAATTGAATAATGCAAGTAAAATTGCAAACTTTTTTTTATTTTTTCTTCTAGCCTTCCCTATTACTGCTATTAAGCCAGTCTTTATGTCTCTTATAAACTAGATATCCATAAAAAATATTAATAATAATCAATAAAAACATTGCAATAAGCAAAGTATGTATGCCCAGAACTTTTTGCAAAAAAGCAGATAATACTGCTCCTAAAACAAATGAAATAACCAAAATCAAATAATTTTCACCTGTTGCTCTTTGAGATTTATCATTAGCAAAAAAATACTGGCTCCAGGCTAATGTTGCCTTTTTTAAATTTCCGGAAGTAAAGCCATTACTGTATCCTACTCCCTCTATTTTTCTAAATGCACCATTTTGCATCGATAAACCAATTGCAAGTGCAGGAACAATATAATAATTGGGTACGGATTTAGGTAAAAAACTAACGATTCCACAAATTATTATTATCGGAATCATTTCAAAGATTCTCCAATAGTGGCTTTTAGAATGAGTATGAATGAAAATAACAATAACTAATCCCAATATAAAAGATATTATTGTTGATAATCTATTAACTATTCCAGAAATATTCCCTTGAGCAATTGATGCGCTAAAGAATATTACATTTCCAGTTTGGCCAGCAGCTAACGTATGCCCTCTTTGAATATATGTATACGCATCAATAAAGCCTCCACAAAAGGTTAAAGCTCCTGCTATTACCTTTGACTGCGCTATATTTTTTCTATTAATAAGACTTTTTAAATTCATATTCATACCTTATAAAATTAAATGAACTACACTGGCACTAAAGTGCCGGGTTTCTGGGAACACCGAGTAGTGTTTAGGATCTTACATGATTGCTCAAATACCCAACTCACGGAACTCAGCTCTTTACCATGGCCAGTCCCTGACCAGTTGGCCTTGCTTTATGCAGGATATTAATTGCCGCGTTAATATCCCGATCATGCCTAGTTTGACACTTAGGACAAGTCCATTCACGAATTTCTAATGGCTTGGCGCCACTATTATAGCTGCATTCTGAACAAATTCTGGAAGTGTTTTTGGGATCTACCGCAATTAGTTTTTTACCATACCATTTACATTTATATTCCAGCATTTGCCTAAACATTCGCCATGAGGCATTGGCGATTGATTTGGCTAGGCAGTGATTGTGTTGAAGATTTTTGGTTTTCAAATCTTCAATAACGATCACATCATATTGCTTAACCAAATGTGTCGTTAGCTTATGAAGATAATCCTTACGCTGATTAGCTGCTTTAGCTTGATATCTGGCTTTTAGCTTTTGGGCTTTTTGCCAATTGGCAAAGCTTTCCAAGCTTCTAGGACAAAGCACTTTTCTATTTTTATCCTGCAAAGCCAACAGCTTAGCCCAATGCCTGCGGCGGGAATATTTTCTTTGCCATGCTTTGGCTTTCTTTTCAAAATAAGAGCCATCAAAGCTAGAGTATTTCAAGCCATTAGACAGAATTGCCAAATCAGCCACGCCGACATCGATGCCGATTGCTTTGCCAGTTAAGCGATGCTTTTGAGGCTCAGGCACTTCTGCCTGCAGAGACAGATAATATTTGCCCGTTGGTTCAAGCATAACCGTATAACGCTTAATTTTAATATTTCGCAAAGCTCCAGTCTTGCTTGTCTTGATATATCCTAATTTAGGGATCTTTAAGTATCTCCTGCCAACAATTTTGATGATTGACTTGCCAGTATAAGACTTTTTCAAATACTTGCGCGAATGAAAGCGCGGCTTGCCAATTTTGCCGGTCTTATCTTGAAAGAAATTTTTCCAAGACTGAGTTAAAAATTCATTAACTAGCTGCAGACTTGAAGAATCGCTGTTTTTCAAAAAAGGATATTCCTTCTTGAGCGGCTTAAGCAGGTAATTCAGCTTAAACTTGCCTAAAAAAGGCAAATCCTTATTATTCTGGTAGCGCTCATTCATCATAGCCAGCATTTGATTCCAGACAAAACGGTCATTGCCAAACATCTGCTCAAGCTGGTCTTGCTGGGTTTTATTAGGATAGAGCCTTAACTTGATTCCCTTCAGCACCTTTGTTCCTCCCTTCTCGTAATATTATATCAAACGCATGTTCAAGAAAGAATGGGAACAAGCCAAAAAATTAAAGAAAAAGCCGGATTCATCACGGATTGAAATCCCGTGTTTTCTCCGACAAATAATCAATAAAAAAAGACCGCTCAACTAACGTTGAACGGTAAATACGGAGTAGGAGAGATTCGAACCCTCGCGCCGGAAACCCGACCTACACCCTTAGCAGGGGCGCCTCTTCAGCCACTTGAGTACTACTCCAATGGGCCTAAATGGACTTGAACCATCGACCTCACGCTTATCAGGCGTGCGCTCTAAACCAGCTGAGCTATAGGCCCATGAAAGCGGGTAACGAGAATCGGACTCGCGACTAAAGCTTGGAAGGCTTTCGTTTTACCACTAAACTATACCCGCAACTTATATATAAAAAAACGAATGGCGCGAGACGGAATCGAACCGCCGACACAAGGAGCTTCAATCCTTTGCTCTACCAACTGAGCTACCGAGCCATCTTACGGTCCATGTCGGATTTGAACCGACGATCTTCTCCGTGACAGGGAGACGAGATAAACCACTGCTCCAATGGACCAAATTGCGGGAGCTGGATTTGAACCAACGACCTTCGGGTTATGAGCCCGACGAGCTACCAGACTGCTCCATCCCGCGATAAAGTATAAGTTTAAAGTCTTTATATGGACCTTGTAGGACTCGAACCTACGACAGGACGGTTATGAGCCGTCTGCTCTAACCAACTGAGCTAAAGGTCCAAGCTCTGACATAATAGCGGCGGGGGGGATCGAACCCTCGACCTCCCGGGTATGAACCGGACGCTCTAGCCAGCTGAGCTACACCGCCAAAATTGCAATTAACATTGCAATCGGGAAGACAGGATTCGAACCTGCGACCCCCTGGTCCCAAACCAGGTGCTCTACCAAACTGAGCCACTTCCCGTAAAATGCGCCCTGAAGGATTTGAACCTTCAACCTTCTGATTCGTAGTCAGACACTCTATCCAGTTGCGCTAAGGGCGCATCATTAAATGCCGAGGACCGGAGTCGAACCGGTACGGTTGAAACCAACCGCGGGATTTTAAGTCCCGTGCGTCTGCCAATTCCGCCACCCCGGCGTATTTAATGAAAAGCGGAAGACGGGATTCGAACCCGCGACCCCCACCATGGCAAGGTGATGTTCTACCACTGAACTACTTCCGCATAATATAAAATGCCGATTATACGACTTGAACGTACGACCCCCTGTTTACAAGACAGATGCTCTACCAACTGAGCTAAATCGGCATAAATGTAAATATGTGGTTGGCATATACGGGTGGTGGGACTTGAACCCACACGTCCGAAAACACTAGAACCTAAATCTAGCGCGTCTGCCAATTCCGCCACACCCGCATTTAATAGGGTCATGAGCCGTGAGGGACTTGAACCCTCGACCCACGGATTAAAAGTCCGTTGCTCTACCAACTGAGCTAACGACTCGATATGGAGGATACAGGGCTCGAACCTGTGACCTCCTGCTTGTAAGGCAGATGCTCTCCCAGCTGAGCTAATCCTCCATATAA
>NZ_BALY01000036.1 GCF_000615445.1 Lactobacillus hamsteri DSM 5661 = JCM 6256
ATAATCTAGTTCCTTTTTTCTTATTCTCAAAAATAACCGTACGCTTTATACGTTTTAATCATTCTTATGACTTTGCAAATATTCATAAAGAAGACCATCGCGCAAGCCGTGATTTGAAAAGACAACTTCGCTAACCTGCAAGTTACGCAATATCAAACTCATAGGAATCAAACCGCCTACAATAACATCAGCCCTATTTTTAGCCAAACCCGGAATTCGCATTCTCTCTTCTTTATTTATTGAAATTAGCTTAGTCACTAAATCAAAGATATATTGAGGTGAAAGGTGCATCCCATGAATATCCGGCAAATCATCAATCTCACTGCTTAATTCACGCCGATGAATCTTAGCAATTGTACGATTGCTTCCACCCAAAGCAATAACTGGCAAATTATGTACCTCACCCAACCAGCGAACTGTTGAAATAGTTTTCCCCGCGGCATTCATTGCCTCATATAATCTGCTAGCACTAATTTCATCAGTTAGATCAAAATTCTGGGACAACAAAACAGCGCCAATTGGAAGGCTCACTCTTTGACGGCATTCACCATTTTGAACCCAAATAAGCTCTGTCGAAGCACCACCAGTATCCATAATAATTCCGTTTCTCACCGGCAAAGTGTTGACTACGCCTAAATAATCGAGATAGGCTTCAACTTCGCCAGTAATCACATTGAGTGACAAGCCTACTTCTTTCTTTACCATATCTAAAAATTCTTTTCGATTTTTAGCTTGGCGCACGGCCGCGGTAGCCACATTATGAATCACAACATCGTCATATTGCGAGTATATTTCTTTAAAGTCCTTTAATGCCTTAACAGTCCGCTTCATGGGCTCATCTTGCAGAATTCTATCTTTACCCATATTTTCTGACAAACGAACGTATTCGCGATATTCGCCCTCAACCGTATAGCTGCCGTATTTATCAATTGAAAAAATTTTCATTCGCGCTGAATTTGAACCTAAATCAATTACAACTAAATTGGTCATTCTTTCATCCCCTCGGTTCATTCTTTTTTATTATCTTCCCACAAAATGCACGAAAAAACGAATCTAAGCTACTGCTAGACTCGCTTTTGTTATTCACCACGCAAATATTTGGCAAAATCATCAAAATCCTGGTGAACTTGTTTACTATAATCTTCGGCCCAAATTGCCATATTTTTAGAAAACTTCTTACTCTTATTCAAATAACCATAAATCATAGGGGCCGTCGGACTCTGATAATGGGCTACTGCCAAAATAAAGGCACACAAGGTTGAATAAGCCGCAAAGCTTTCCTTATCTAATTTAGTTGCGTCAATCGAATCCTTCATATCTCTGAATTGACGCACATAATAACTTCGACTGGCCGTCTTAGTATAACCTAAGAACGGATCATAAAATGTCTGCAAGATGCTTTGACCGGCAATAACTCTACGCCCCTCTTCGTAACCTTGCTTTATTGCTTCATCAGATGAAAGATTAATCAAATCATATTTTGACGGCAATGCTTCTTTAATTTGCAAAACTAAATGACTGTCGTCTTTTCCTGTAAGAAGTGCCAAGTAACACCGCGTTCCAAAACTTCCGACGCCTACACTATAACGAATAATATCGCTAACCTTGAAATTGCTTAAAAACACTTGAATATCGGTAGACACATTTTCACGATATTCATCAAATGCTTTTAATAAATCATCATAGGTTTCTTTAGGGACGCGGCGAGCGCGTGGTGGATTTTCTATAAAAACAATCTTGCCATCTTCTTCAGTAGTAAATTTTTTGACGACCTTATCAGAATTATTTTTTAGAGCACGATCAGATATCTTCTTTAAGACCTTAACCATTTGGTCATCATCGCTAACATACTTAAGCAAATCATCAATATTATAAGAAAGATAAAAACGATCCGTTAAGCTCAAATCATTAGCATAGTTGATACCATCTTCATATGCTTTGGCAGTTTTAGACAAAATTTTATTGCTTTCATCTTCATCATAACCATTTAATTCGCCAATTAGTTGCACGCTAACCAATAGACGCTTTAGATCACTTTCCCAATGACCGACTCCTGTTTCATCAAAATCATTTAATCCAAACAGCAATTGCCTTTCAGGTGAAGCAAAAAAGCCAAAATTATTTAAATGGGCGTCCCCACAGATCATTACGGGAATATCACTTTGCATTCCATGATGCAGATCATATTCCATCACACCAGCCGTACCACGAAAGAATGTAAAAGCATTTTTCATCATTCGTTCATGACGCATCGGCAATAACTCCGGAATCATATTATCTTCTTCGGCCTTCACCATTTGGACAATATCACGTTTAACAGGCTTGTATGTTCCTAAGTCACTAACTGAGATTTCATCCGCTTGCTTTTCACCAGCTGAAATTAAATCATTTTTGCTGGCCTTCAAGCGCAACTTATCTATTTTAAACTTTTTTAATGCAAAACTTTTATTCATCATTATGTTCCTCAAGCGTCAGATCTTCATCTTCACGGCGCATTACTTCAAAGGTATCAGAATTCCTTGCCTGCTTTTTCCGCAATTCCTTAAGTTCCTGATTTTTCTTTTCTGCTTCATGAATAAAGTATTCTTGTGAGTTAACCGCCTCTTTACCTCGGCGATCAATCGTTGAATAAATATCATCATGCAAAATTCTTGCCTTAACGTTGTCTTGCCACATTTCATTATAAATTGAGATTACTCGTTGCTTTAAGTCAGGCTGCAAAACTGGGAACAATGTTTCGACACGACGATTTAAATTCCGTTTCATCATATCGGCACTTGATAGGTAAATTTCATCATTACCATCATTATAGAAATAATAAATTCTACTATGTTCCAAAAGCCGGCCAACAAGCGAATGAACTTCAATATTGTCACTAATGCCTGGAATATCAGTTCTTAAGCAGCAAATACCACGGATAATCAAATGAATCTTAACGCCAGCATGAGAAGCTTCATAAAGCTTAGCAATAATCTCTGGATCAGATAATGAATTCATCTTCATATGAATTTCGGCATGCCGTCCGGCCTTAGCTATTTCAATTTCATTATCGATTTTTTGATTAATGAACTCACGGATGTACTTTGGTGAAATCCGCAACTGTCTAAAGTATGGTGGTCTTGAATAACCAGAAAGCATGTTAAACAAATTCGTGGCATCAACGCCAAGCTCTCTAGCAGAAGTAAATAAACCCATGTCCGTATAAAAATGCGCAGTTACATCATTATAGTTTCCTGTTCCTAAATGCAAATAACGGCGAATACCATCTTCATCGCGTCGAATTACCAAGGTGATCTTGGTATGAGTCTTAAGTCCCTTTAAACCATAAATCACGTGGCAGCCCATTTGTTCCAATGTACGCGCCCAGTGAACATTATTTTGTTCATCAAAACGGGCCTTAACTTCAACTAAAACTGTAACTTGCTTACCAGCTTGAGCAGCTTCACCCAAATACTTAATAATTGGTGAATTGCCTGATACACGATACAAGGTCATTTTAATGGCTAATACTTTATCATCATGGGCTGCTTTTTTAATAAAGTTTAAAACTGTATCAAAAGAATCATAGGGATGTTGAACCAAATAATCATGCTTGCGAATATTGCCAAAGATATCGCTAGATAATTCCAAATCTGGATCGACGTAGCCTTTAAATGATGGATAGCGCAAATCATCATGATCTTTTACAGCCCCCGACAGTTTCTTTAAGAAGGTCAAATCAATAGGGCCGGAAATTTCATACACTGCGTCGCTATCTACCGAAAGCTTTTTAAACAAACGGTGACGAAGCTTATCGCTCATGGTCTTTTCAATTTCAAGACGGACAACCTTACCATGTTCACGATCTTTTAATTGTTTCTGAACACTGCGTAAAAAGTCAGATGTATCACGTTCAGCAACATCAAGGTCCATATCTCTAGTGACTCTAAAGCAGGCCGATTCTTTTACTTCATAACCATCAAACAACTTGCCAATAAATTCTTTAATTATATTTTCCAACAAAATAAAGCTATTATCGGAATCCGGCAACTTTACTAACCGTTTGAAAATGTTAGGTACACGGACAGTCGCGTAATCATGCTCTTTTTCTTTCTCATCTTTTAACCGGACGGCAATATTCAAAGAATCATTAGCAATAAATGGAAATGGCCGGTTGGCATCATCACCCATCGGCGTTAAAACCGGATAAAGCTCATCATCAAAGTAGCGTCTAATAAATTCATATTGGCGTTCATTTAAATCACTAACTTCTTTGACGTAAATATTATTTTTTTCAAGAAGAGGCAAAAGAGAACGCAAATATGTTGAATAACGTTTTTCAACGGCCAAATGCTCCTTTTTATTAATCGCATTCAACTGTTGCTTAGCTGTCATGCCAGAAGCATCAGTAGTTTTAATATCGGCCGCAATTAATTTATGAAGCGAAGCCACACGAACCATGAAAAATTCATCAACGTTGCTTTGCGTAATACCTAAGAAGTTAATCCGCTCAAGCAAAGGATTATCTTTATTACGTGCTTCCTCTAAAACGCGGTCATTAAAATCCATCCAGCTTAATTCACGATTTTTAAAATATTCTGTTTTTCTAAACGGCTTTGTTTCCTTCTTTTCATTGTTTAAATATTCTTTACTCATCGTCTGTTCATACCTTCTTGTTTCAAACTAACTTTAATTCCAAAAACATCTTCAAATAATTGGGTGCGCTTATTAAAAGACCATCGTTCCAAAGTAATGTCAGAATTTGTTTTTGCACGAATAATCAACTGATTATCTTTCTTTAATGAAACAACAATTTTCTTGATTTTTTGCTTGTGAGAAGCATCTAATGCCGTAGCAATGCGTAAAATTGCGGAAAGCTTAGCAACTTCAAGTTGAATCTGCGGATCAAGATGGCGATAATGATGACCACCAATATCAGGAGTCTCCGGACTATCGTTAGTTGTTTGATAACGGCAGATTTCACTCACAATTTCATTTTCACGATCTGAAAGTCCAATTAACTTATTAGCTTCTAGAATTTCAGCCGATTGTTCATAGCGATAAACTTGGTTAACAAAGCTTCCAACATCATCCACGGTCGCGGCCAAAGCAAGCAATTGACGTGCTTTTTCTGATAAAAGATGAACATTGCGCAAACGATCAAAAATGTGTAATGCGAACTTTTTTACGGCTTCCGCATGATCTTGGTCTACTAAATAACGGTCAGCCATGTTTTGCGCGAAAGTCATAATGATATCATCACCATCTTTATCTTTTAAAGAATGTTGATGTGATTTTTCCTGAATTAGCAAGCCAGTAATAACCGACATATCCGTGATATAAATTTCCTTTGGATTTAACAAACGAATAAACTCACGAACGGCTACCGCGTTTGGCAATGTATGCTCTGCAACAGCGGGTTCCAAATCATAATTTTGAATTAAAGTATCAATTGGCATTTCAATAGTCTGTTGATAAAAATTGGAATAATCATCTTTAGTAATTCTCGTTGCCGAACCATTTTCATGCAAATAGCAACTATTTAATGCATCCCCATGTTGAATCACTAAAGCAGAATTAGGGCTTGCTTCAATTTGTCTAGCCAAGTGATCAATTCTGGCGCCAATATAATCATTCATTACGTCGATAGGATTATTAGGCGTTTCATTGGTAATCTGACTAATTTCTTGAATTTCGCGTGGTCCAAGCGGCAAGCTCCAAGTTGACACAAACTTATCATTTTCAAACAATGAAAGATTAATCATCGCGGAACCTAAACTTAACAAATATGTTGGCATCTTTTTAAGTCTAGTTTGTTGAACTTTTTGCAAGCTTTTAATTCCACTCAATACCTTTGCGTAAACAATTTGCCCGCTATTAAGCCAGTGAATTTCAAGACCCGTTCTTACCTTAATTTGATCAGCAATAAAACTGGCTGACAATTCATCAATTAATTGCTGATTGCCATAGAATTTATAATTTGTAATTTGGTATTCTGCCAACTTTTGCTTAAAGCCATCGATTGCCATACAGATTTTAGACATATCTTTTTCGAAAACTTCACTTTTACTTTCTGCTTGCACAAAAGAAGGAGAGTCCATTTTTTCAATAATTGAAAAATCTCGTAAGTCAATAATATCAAGCTGGATTTTATAGGAAGACATATAAATGATTCCAAATAAACTCTTTTTCATTTTTATCACCTGCATGTTAATGTAACCGTTTTTATTTATCTGATTATATTGTACATTTATTTTTTACTTATATGATGCGGATCGCATAGACTTTTGTAAAAATTAAACAATAAAGGCATTCATCCTACTGGACGAATGCCTCTTATGAAGATTAATGAGTCTTACCTTCTACAGCAATAATATCGCCTTCGCCGTCACGTTCAACGATTGCAGTTATCGCAACTGTTAATCCACGCACAATATCTGTTAACGACATCGATGGCATGTTCGGACGATTCACAATTTGCTCAGGTAAGAACGGAATATGGATAAAGCCTGCCTTGATGTTAGGGAACTTCTTAACTCTCATATACTGAACCTGATAAAAAATATGATTGCAGACATAAGTCCCTGCGGTATTGGAAATTTCCGCGGGCAAGCCTGCATCCCTAACCGCCTTTACCTCTGCTCTAATAGGCAACTGAGTAAAGTAAGCAACATCGCCATTTTCACGAATTGCCTCGCCTAACGGCTGATAACCATCATTATCTGGTATCCGGCCATCATTAATGTTAATTGCGACCCTCTCTGGCGTTATAGCAGCTCTTCCGCCTGCTTGACCTATATTTAAAACATAATCCGGCTTTTCTTCCGCAATTTTCTTTTCAACAATTTCCGCGCATTTATTAAAAACCGTGGGAATTTCAAGCTTGATAATTTCTGCATTCTTAATAGTATCTGGTAATCTTTTAACCGCCTCAATTGCTGGATTAATTTTTTCACCATCAAAAGGATCAAAGCCCGTTACTAAAATTTTCATATATATTCAACTTCTTCCACCCAATGTTAATAGAGCTAATTAACAGTTTCGAACTTCTCCTTGCTTCACATTGTGATTAGCCTTGAGCAACGCTGGACCGTCGCCAATATTGACTGCACCATCAAGAAGCTGACTGGCATTTTTCAATTGCAAGCCGGCATTTACATAGTCTAAAACCAAATCATCTTCTAAAATAGCCAAGTCATATTTAGAAGTATAGATTTCTACTCCTTCATCGTTTTGCAAGACTTCAGGATAATCTTTATCCGGCTTATCTAATTTAATAATTGAAAAACTTGCGCCAATACTGCAGGCTCCGCCATGAATTGAGTACTTACCGCCACCATCATCAACAATCAATAAAAGGGGATGTCCTAAAACTTCACGGCGCTTTAAATAATCTAAAGCAGCTGGTTTAAAAGTGATTTTTGCCATAATATGTGCCTTCTTAATTCTTCAACAATCTAACAATATTTTCCATAGTTCGTTCTAAGTTTTGCGGACCATCTTTCAATGCCGTCTGTAAATCGCATGCACCTGGCAAGATGCCAAAAATAGCGGTGAATCCACATTCATAAAGCGTATCGATTCCTTTACCAAGGTATCCAGCTAAAGAAATTACGGGTTTATGATACTTTTTACCAAGTTGTGCTACGCCAAATGGAGTCTTTCCAAATTTGGTTTGGAAGTCCGTGCCACCTTCGCCAGTGAAAACATAATCGGCATCTTTGATCTTGCTTTCCAAATTGGTAACTTTAATCGCAATTTCTATGCCTTTATGCATTTCATAATTTGTGAAAGCCATAAAGCCAGCACCAAGACCGCCAGCAGCTCCTGCGCCTGCTTGATTTTTAATATCACGCTGCAAATCGCGATTAATAATATCCGCGTAATGATGCAAATTATTATCTAATTCTTGCACCATTTCTTTATTTGCACCCTTTTGGGGGCCAAAAACAAATGAGGCGCCTTCTTCCCCAGTTAATGTTGGTAACGTCACTAGCTAAAATGATTTTCACATCATCCAAACGTGGATCAAGATCACTAATATCGATTTTAGCTAAATTCTTTAAAGCACCACCGCCCAATGGCAATTCTTGATTATTTTCATCAAGCAAATGCGCGCCTAAAGCTTGCGCCATTCCGGCTCCGCCATCGTTCGTACTGCTTCCGCCCAAACCAACGATGATTTTCTTCGCACCATGATCAATCGCGTCTTTAACCAATTCTCCTGTACCAAAAGTTGTCGTAATCCATGGATTGCGCTTCGCAGCTGAGACCATCTCTAGACCGCTGGCCTTAGCCATTTCGATAATGGCGGTTCGACCATCGCCTAAAATTCCGTATTCAGATTCAACTTTGTCACCTAAAGGTCCTGTCACTTCGACACGAATCTTTTTACCATGAGTCGCGTCAACTAATGAATCAACCGTTCCTTCGCCACCATCGGCCATGGGCACGCTGATAATTTCGGCATCAGGATCGGCTTTTTTAATTCCTCTGCTCATTGCTTCGCAAACTTCTTTAGCAGTCATGCTTTCTTTAAATGAATCTGGAGCTAATACATACTTTGTCATTTTTATTCCTCTAACAAAAATTTATAAATTGGTACTATACGAATAATTTTATCATTTTTCTTAATAATGTCTTCCTCACCTTGGGTCACAATTACTAAATTCTCTACTTCAGTCAACTACCTCAGAATAAATTCTGGGGTAGTTAATTATTATAATGAACAAAATTATGACATAAATACGGTTTAAATAATGAAAAAGCGTCCCGTGACTCAAAACGAGTTCAAGGGATGCTTTTTGAGTTATATTTACTTTTTAATTTCTTTTGCGATCACCAATCAAACCAAGCAAAGTTGCAAATGAAGTAATGGCTAAGCCAATAAGTGCTAACTTGTTAACATTATGTGCTTTTTCTCCTGTTTGTGGTAATTCATTTTCAGCGTGAACGCTCTTCTTAGAAATATTAGCGTTATTGTTTATAATACGGTGAGCAACGTTGGTTACAGCAGGACCAGCAGATATACCTTTTCTTGATGGTTTTTCTTTAGCAACATTGGTTACAGTAGGACCAGTAACCACGCCTTTTCTTGATGAATTTTCTTTAGTATGCTTAAGATTATCCATCTTGTTAGCAAGTGGCTTGACGTTGTTATTTTTATCCTTAGAACCAATAGTTGGAGTTACAGTTGCAACTTGATCTGTTGGTTGAGCAGGAGTGCTTGGAACAGTTGGCTGAGTTGGGGCTGTAGGCTGTACTGGGGTTGGATCTACAGGATTACTATTGGTTGGCTGAGGCGTTGGATCTGATTTTTCAGGATTGTTTGTTGGTTGGGTTGGTTTTGAATTCGTTGGTTGAACCGGACTCGTTGGTTGTACACTAGTTGGTTGGGTTGGTTTTGGATTTGTTGGTTGAACCGGACTCGTTGGTTGAGTTGGAGCTTGTTTCTTTGGCACAACTTGGACTAAGACACCATAAGGATTTCCATAATAGAAACCACCGGGGAAATCTTTATTATAATCCGCACTATCTTCTAAAGAGTCATCTTTAGGAGATAATTTAATATATCCAATTTGATAACCTACCCTATTAACATCAGGAGCTAATTGCCAAGTTACATTAAAGTATTTTTTTAATTTTTGTTGAACATCCTTACCATCTCGGTGATACTGATCATCAGTTGGCAAAGTGGTAATAGCATTGATTGCATCAGGTAACTTTCCACCTTCTTCAATCGTAACTTTACCCTTCACAGTTGCATTTGATTCCTTTTCTCCGCCACCATAGATTATATTGTAATTGTACAATAACGTGGATTTTAAGAGATCTCCACTAAATGTTTTAATGATTTTTCCATCTTTGTCCTTAATTACAATAGTTGGCTCATTAGTAATTTCACCTTCTACAAAGTAACCATCATTAAGCGTATCTTTATAAGTAGGTTTTTCACCCCATTCGACTGTATCGCTTGGGTCAAGATAACCTAAACCATACAAATATTCTGCAGGGTCTTGGTGTGCAGGATCACTAATGTAGATATAAGGATCACCTTGTAGCTATAGCCATCTATACTAAGATTGTTTCTATATGGATCATCAAGCACTACATCAGGCTTGCCATCCTTTGTAGAAACAGGAACTACTTCAATTGCTCTAGTAATATCATGATCTAAGAAGTAATCAATATCATAGTCTATATTGCCAAGATTTTCTTCATTAGCTGATTTAAAACCTAAAGCGGAAATATTATTATTAATAAGATTAGTGCCATCTCCTAATGCAGGGTTAACATTGTCCTCACCCGGCTCATTTCCACCTTTTTTACCAACCCAAGTGTAATAATCAATAATTTTATGAGTATTTGCATCGACAACATTTACAGTGATTCTTACTTGACCATCTTTTTTCTTTTGACCAGCAACTACGTCAACTGGAAGAGTAACGTTAAATGATCTATAAATCGGATTATTGTCCTCATCGTAATCAGACGCATATTCAACTTTGGCAATTCCTGTGCTTTCACCAAGCTTAGAAACATCTGGAGCTTTTACCCATGAAAGTTTGTAAGATGAAGGATCGTCTATTTGAATATCAATTCCCATATCTCCTATGGTGTGTTGCATATCAGCATTCCAAATTGCTTTTGCATCAAGACTTGGAACTTCACCTTGAATTGCAAGTTGTGGCATAAGTCTTGCATTATTTAATTGATCTGGGTCTTCGTCAGCATCAGAATAATCAAAGTCAGGATTATTCTTGAGTTGGTTTTCAATATCCTTAACGGCTTGATTATCACCTTTTGGCTTTGCTGCTTCTTGCTTTTCTTGCTCAACCTTTTGCTTAGCAACTTCTTCTCCATGTTGCTTTAATTCAGCTTTATCTTGTTCTGCTTCTTTTTTGCCCTCTTCTTGATCTGGGGTTAAAGCAGAAGATTTTTCTTGATCTTTACCAACATTTTGAGTTGCAGAATTAGAAGCTTTTTGCTTTACAGTTTCAGTGTCTGCTGAGTCATTGGCTCCTTTTTTAATTTCCGTACTTTGAGCATTTGGGGTTGTAGAATCAGTATTCGCAGCTTGAACAACATTGCCACTGTTCAAATAAAATACGCAACCGATTAAAACTGATGCCGCACCTACACTTAACTTTCTGATACTAAATCTGTTATGTTCATTTTCTCTACGTAATCTTATGTTTTGATTATTTCTTGATAACATTTCTAAAATCTCGATTCTATCCACTTTTTTATCTCAATCTCTGTTCACTTATAATATAACACACTTCGTAAAGCGTGCAACAATCATTTTTGTTATTTTTAATCAAAGATAGCCCTTTTGTATAAGCAAATTATTTCTCATTAAAAGCTGCATATATCGTTATTTAATAAGTAATAAATAACACCGCCAATCAACAGCGCCGATAAAAATTCAAATAGCGTAAGAACTAACATCCCCGTTGTTCATTAAATTGAAGGAAACAAAAAGACATCCCTAACTCAAACCGAGTTGGGATGCTTTTATTCACTTTACATTCTATTGCATTAAACTTTCAGCTTGCTTTAAAACCGCAGGACCATTCATCATGCCATAATCTTGCATATTAATTACTTCGAGGGGGATATTATTTTCTTCAGCAAAAGGTTTTATGTTGCTCAACATATATTGGATTTGTGGTCCAAGAAGAATGCAATCCGGCTTATCTTTCTTAATTACATCTTCAATAGTATCAGCCGCAACAGCCTTAATTTGATAATCTTTATTTTCCTTTGTTATATCATATTTATTTTTTAACAGCATACTATGTTTTGCGCATATAGAAAAACAAAAAGTCGCTCATATTAAGAAATGAGCGGCTCAAATAAGAAAAAGTGATATAAAAAATTAGGTTCCACTGTTAATGAGAAAATGATAATAAGTGGAAGTTGAATGTTATAGGAGAGTCTTACCGGCTCTCCTCTTTTATTTTATCACCTTATACGAAAAAATAAACATATTAATTATAATATTTTTTTATAGATATTATTAGCTAATGCTTAATCTCGATAATCATCAATATTTTTAATTTTCGAACTATCCGCATACGCGACTCTATCGTCTAAAATCTCGGTCCTGCGATCATCGTCTAATTGACTTAAAATATCAATTAATTCTTGGGTAAGTTGATCTTCTTCCCAGTTTAATTCTGGATCATTTTGATGTAATTTAATAATTTTTTTATTCATAGGGCTCACGTCCTTTTCTAAAGATATAAGTTAATGAAATAATATACTTAATTGATATTTAAATCATTAAAAAACAAGGAAATTAATGAAAGCTTTATCATTACACTCCTGCTAGTATTTTTAACTAAAAATTTACAAAATATTGCTTTGTAAATCCATTTGCAAGCGCTATCATTATAAGTAAGGATATTAGGAAAGGGCCATGAAACTATGAAAAAAATTTTAGCAATTAATTCAGGTAGTTCATCATTTAAGTACAAACTATTTTCTTTCCCAAGCGAAACTGTTCTTGCCAAAGGCGGTGCCGAAAGAATTGGGATGCAGAACTCTGTTTTTAAAATTAAGCTTGCCAACGGCAACGAATATATTAAAAACAAAGCCATCCCTACTCAAGAAGTTGCCGTCAGCATGCTTATTGACAATCTTAAACAATATCATGTTGTAAATAACTTACACGAAATCGCTGGAGTTGGCCACAGAGTTGTTAACGGCGGTGAGATTTTCCCTAACTCAGTCATTATAGATGATGAAAATCTAGACAAACTATTTGATCTCGGAGAGTTAGCACCTTTACACAACATCCCCGAAGCCAAAGGAATCCAAGCATTCAAAAAGATCATTCCCAACGTGCCTCAAATAGCTGTCTTTGATACTTCCTACCATCAAACACTTGATAAGATACATTATCTTTATTCCATCCCTTATAAATATTACAAAGACAACTCTATCCGTAAATACGGTGCTCATGGTACTTCTGTCAGATATGTTGCTCCACGTGCGGCCAAATTCATGCACAAAAACATCAACATTGCCCGTTTGATTGTTTGTCATTTGGGTTCTGGAGCCTCTGTTACTGCGGTTAAAAATGGTAAATCATATGATACTTCAATGGGTTTTAGTCCGCTTGCGGGCGTAACGATGGGAACAAGAAGTGGTGATATTGATCCATCTGCTTTGCAGTTTTTAATGCATAAAACCGGTATGAATATTGATGAAGCGATCGACATGTTAAATAACGAATCTGGTGTCCTCGGTATTTCTGGAGTTTCATCTGATATGCGTGATTTAATAGAAAGCAAAGATAAGCATGCCAAATTGGCACGCAAGATTTTTATTAACCGTGTTGTTCGCTATGTTGGTGCCTATGCCGCAGAAATGAATGGTATAGATGGAATTGTCTTCACAGGCGGAATCGGTGAACATGATCCAGGTATTCGTGCTGGAATTATGTCCTCGCTCAGATACTTAGGACTTGATCCTGACTTTAAGGCTAACAGAACTGATGGTGAAAAATTTATTTCTAAGCCGAAGTCAAAGGTGAAAGCCTTGATCATTCCTACCAACGAAGAATTAATGATTGCCCGCGACGTTGTCCGCTTAACTAGTGAAAATTATTAGCAAGTTAAAAAGCATCCCTCTTGGGATGCTTTTATTTCATATTCAACTTTAATCGGCTACCGTTGTTACAATATCTGAAACATTGCTATTTTTAATAAATTTATTTTTGCCAATCTGAGAATATCGTTTTCCATTAATCGTTACGATATCAACAAAGTTAACATTTTTGCCTTTCTTCAAAACTGTTTTGCCAACACGTTTTCCTTTTGCATTATAAACATATGCATTGTGAGTTAATCTCACTGTTGAACCAGCTTTAGGAGCTTCTTTTTCAAAGTTGCTAGCCTTTACATATTGATTTTTACCGATTGCGGCATACTTTTTACCATTAATTTTCTTAGTAGCAATAATCATCAAATCTTCCCCTTTTTCTAAAGTCGGAAATTTGATGCGTTTCCCCTTGCTATTATAAACATAAGCATTGCGCGCCAATTTTGCGCTCTGGCCTTTTGTTACAGCAGCTTGGACAGGATCGACATTGATCATTTGTCCAGTACCAATACATGCTAATGATAAAAGCGTTGCTTCGGTTAAAACAAGTAATGACTTTTTCATATTTGCCTCCTTTTTGGCTTAGCCTTATAGTACTCCATAGCCTTTAAAAGCCAAAAAGAAATGCTTATTTCCTTAAGTTTGTGCAAAGAATTCGATCATTACTACTAAGAAAAGAAAAA
>NZ_BALY01000035.1 GCF_000615445.1 Lactobacillus hamsteri DSM 5661 = JCM 6256
TTTTTGTATTTACTTATAAATATAACTATCTGTCTTCGTGATTAGTGAAGTAACGGTAATCTTTGCTCTTATCAAAGATTACACCACGAGCGTTTTCACCGTTTGAAACTGAGAAGATAGCATCAGGATACTTGTTCTTAACTTCATCTTCAATTAAGCCACGCATCATTTCGTTGTTGGCTAAAACAGAACCAGTAAGGGCAATCTTCATTGGCTTTGGATCTTCATAACGGTCAAGACCAATAATGATGTCGCGAGCCAAGAGATGAGCTTGATCCTTAATTACAGCAGTAGCATCTTTATCGCCGCTGTCAGCAAGCTTAGCAACGTGAACAGCCATACCAGCAACTTCAGGGTTTTCCATCTTGTAGAACTTAGCGTTACATTCATCCATGTGTTCAACACCGAATAATTTAGTGAACATAGGAATAAGTGCGTTATCTTCACGCTTGTCCCAGCTAAGAAGGGCAGACTTCATTGCAGCAACTGAAATTGCGTAACCTGAACCTTCGTCACCTAAGATGTTGCCGTAACCACCAACAGCGATTAAGTGACCATTTTGCAAACCGTTGAAAACAGAACCTGTTCCGGCGATTACCAAAGCACCATCATCACCTTCAAGGCCACTGTAAAGAGCCAAGAGTGAGTCGGTAATTGCACGAGTTGGTAAGTTGTTAATCTTAGAAGAAATAGTAGCAGCAACTTCTGGAGCGTTACCAACAACTGATAAGCCAGCGATTCCTGCTAAAACGCGCATACAGTCGCCGTCAATTTGATCTAACAACTTATTAATAACTTCAGCAATGTTATTAATTCCGCCTTCGTAATTAGCATTGATTTGACCTGGACCGCCTTCTGCACGACCAAGTTCTTTGCCATTCATATCATATGCGATTGCAGTGGAGTGAGTACCACCAGCATCGACACCAATTTGGTATTTAAGAGCCATTGTCTACTCTTCTTTCTATATTAAATTTAAATGTTAACGCATTCATTTTATTACAAATGTACACGATAAGTCTAGTCCAAATGTAATTTTAGATATACTAAACTAATTAATGATATCAAAATTCCGATTAGGAAGGCAATAGGCAAGTAAACAAATGTTAAACGATGGGTACCTTGAGCCAATTTCGTACTTAAAAAAGTATTGGCAAATAATCTTTTATGAACCAGTTTACCATGATCAAAAATAAACCAATTTGGGCTATATGGAATAGAACTAGCAAAAATCTTGTTTTCTTTAATTTTAAAAGTAGATGTTTGTAAAACTAAAGAATTTTTCTGGTAAGTTCGAGGTTGTTTTTGATTAAAACGAGTTAAGATTCGATTCATCTTGATGGTGTTCAAACACCAAATATTGGCAGTATTTAGATTTAAATTATTTTCTTTCAAAGTGAATGAAATTTTAACATTTCTACCTTTATTATTGTTTGCGATATTGATTAAACGATTTTGTCCGTCCCGTGTAACGAAATCAACTTGTTGATTGTTAATAAATAAATCGATTAAATTCTCGTCAACGCCATTGGGAAGTTCTAGATAATAGGAACCATTATAATCAATAGGCAGGTTAAAGCTAATAGTACTTTGTTTAGCATGTTTTTTACGATCATACTGCATCCAGCTACCGGGCCACGCATTAACGCCATGAGTTTGAGGATCAGGCCAATCAATATTTTTAAATAGTTTTTGCTTTGATCCCGTTATCCTTTGAAAAAGCAATTCTTGATTATAGACAGGATTATCTTGAACAAATTTAGTCTTGTTAGTATTTTCCTTTATCAAAAAAGTTAAGGGCAGTGCCTCATTATTTTTCAAAAGTGCAAGTTGAGAATAATCAGAGATAATAGGATAGTTATCTAAATCTAAACGGTGAATATTATTGTTAAAAATTAATTGCTTCTTTTTAGAAAATTCTCCGCGATCATAATTTGGTTCAATATAATATTTGATTCCAAGAAGCGACTCAGTTAATGGTGTTCCGCCATTGTTGGTAACAGAATTGCTGTTGTGTAGATAGCCCAAATTAGCAAGCAAATTTAATACTTTAGCGTTGGTGATTGAATTAAAATTTGTGATTCCATTGTAATTGCTAGTAAAAGGATCATCATCAGAACGATAAAAATTTTTCTCAGTTCGGAATAGAATATGATCTTTTTTATTTAGATTTTGAGTTAATAAAGTTGTGTTTTCTAGATAATTTTTAAAATCATAATTTTCTTGATAAGACAGATTGTTAAGAGAAAGAACCATACTGATAATAGCTTCGGCGACTACAACAGAGTATAAAAATATGCCAGCGAAAGCATGGTGAGTAAAAATGAAGAAAATGAATAGCAAGCTGATAACGATAAAGGCTGACGAAACTATAAGATTAGTATCAGTAATAAAAGCAAAATTGTTTTGGAGGAATGTCCAGCAGCAAACTAATCCCAGAGAAAGAATTGCTAAAATTATTTTGGAAGGCCAAGTGAGACCGTGCTCATTTTTTAGAAAGATAATTCCTAAATCTAGACAGAAAAAGATTAATACGAAGCTAAAACGAGCAGGATACCAAATAGGAAATTGACCTAAATGCCAAAGTAAAACCAATGGGGTAAAAATTAATGATAGAAGGAGAAATAATAAAAGAATTCCATTGACTAATTTATTCTGCCATGCAATCTTTTTACTAAGAAAATAAGCGATTAAAAATAGCAGAAACGGCATAGTCATAAAGATATTAGGTAGTCCTGCTTCCATTTCGTGGAAGTTATAAGCCCCGTCAATTAACTTGCTTAATTGATCCGGAGCATTAAATTGCCAGGAAAGATTCCAATTTACACTGCTGTTTGCCTTGCCGCTAAGTAATTCAAAAAATGTTGGTAAAAGAACAAAAGCAGATAAAAATGAAGCTAAAATACTTTTGCCAAGGTAATTTTTTACAATTGTCCAACGTTCTCCTTTTTTGACAAAAAATATCTTGCTTAAAAAATAGAGAAAACCAAAGAATAACGCCATAATTCCTGTATAGAAGTTGGTTACCCAGAGGCCAAAAGTTACTAAAATTAAATGATTTTTTTCTTTATTTAAAATTTGATTAATTGCATTAATTAAAAGCGGGAGTAAAATTATGGAATCAAGCCACATTAAATTAAAATGATTGGCAATTACGTAACCTGATAAAGCGTAGGCGATACTTGCGGCGAGGGCGTAGAAGGGCTCGATATCTTGTTTTTTCCAATAGTAATATCCGCTTAAGCCGCAAGCGCCGATTTTTATACTTATAATGGTTAAAATCGCAATCGGAATATTACCGGGAGAGAATAGGAAGATTAATAAATTAAATGGACTTAGCAGGTAATAAGCATTGCTTGCAATCATTGAATTTCCCATTCCATTGTTAAAGCTGTATATTAGTTCAAGAGGATGGGAAAATAGATTACGTCTTAAAAAAGCAAAAAAATCAACATACTGTTGACCAAGATCAACAGTTAAGATATTAAAATTGTTGCATGCAAAATAAGCAAAAAAGGCAATAGTTGGAATTAAAAAACTAAGCCAATAATAAAATTGCTGAGAATTAAGTGTTTTTTTACTAATTTTTTTAAATTTAGCAGATAGCATATTAAATTTTCTCAAAGCTCCTTATACAATAATAGAATTGAAGCGCACTTTTTGTTAAAATAATTGCAGTTTAGTGAGGGACGATTTACGTGGATTATTTTAGAAAAAATAGTGGTACAGGCTCAAATAAACAAGCCTCAACTCCAATTAGAATGAGAATCATTCTAGGAATTATTTTCGTATTGTTTGCATTATTAATCGGCCAATTAGCATATTTACAGCTAGCATATGGTTCTAAATTTAAAGCAGAAGTTGCGAAAACAGATTCTAGCGTGGTTTCAAACCAAGTGCCCCGTGGGGTAATGTATGATGCTAAAGGACGCATTTTGGTAGGTAATAAAGCCAATAACGCGATTACTTATACAAAAAGTGCATCAACATCAACAAGTCAAATTTATAAAATTTCGAATGCTTTAAGCAACTATATCAGTATTACTGATGAAAAGCCTACACAAGAGCAACTTGCTGAATATTATTTAGCAGATCAAGCTAATTCTACTAAAATAGCAAGCAAATTGCCAAAATCTCAGACGGATAGCAATAAGTTAACCAACTCTGAAATTAATCAAAATATGATTGATGAAGTGAAAAAAGAGAAAATTAATTTTACGGCACGTCAAAAGACAGCAGCTTTGATTTTTAACAAAATTTCAGGAGCATATACGCTTTCTACAATTTATGTTAAGAATAAGCATTTAACTAACCGTGAAATTGCGCAAGTTGGTGAACACTTATCTGAGCTTCCAGGTGTTGGTATCGGAACCGACTGGGAAAGATCATATCCAAATGGTTCATCGATTCAAAGTATTATTGGATCAGTTTCTACTGAAAAGTCAGGTCTTCCAAGTGATAACTTGCAATACTACTTATCACAAGGTTATTCAAGAAATGATCGTGTAGGTACGTCATACCTTGAAAAAGAATATGAACCTTTGTTAAAGGGTAGTAAATCAACAAGTCAAGTTACTACAAAAGGAAATGGCGACATTCAACAAACAAAATCCGTTTATAAGGGTGAAGCTGGTGCGAGTTTGATGCTTACGATTGATGCTAAGTATCAAAAACAAGTTCAAGCAACTTTGAAGCGGGTTTATAATAGTGCTTTAGCTGCAGGAGCAGCTCGTTACTCAAACGGTGCTTATGCAATTGCAATGAATCCAAAAACAGGAGCTTTGCTTGCAGTTGCAGGCCTTAACCATGATCCTAAGAAAAATAAAACTACGGACAATGCCTTAGGTGCAATTAATCAATCTTTTGTTATGGGATCCGTTGTAAAGGGTGCGACTGTATCTGGTGGTTTAATTAATAAAGTAATTACGCCAACCAATAATGTCATGCCGGAATCAGCAATTTATTTGCCAGGATCAGCTGTTAAGAAGTCAGTTTACCCAATTGGTACTTTTGGTTCATTGGATGCAGAAACGGCTCTTGAAGTTTCAAGTAACATTTATATGATGCATTTGGCAATGAAATGGGTAGGCGCAAAATATATTCCTAAGCAATTTATTTCTATGCCAAATAATTCATTCGATATTTTGCGTAGAAACTTTAATATGTTTGGTTTAGGGCAAAAAACAGGTGTTGACTTGCCTGGTGAAGTTTCCGGAATCGAAGGTAAAAGTTTTGACTCCCAAGGAAGAATTCGTTCTGGTTCGCTTCTTGACCTTGCTTATGGCAACTTCGATGCTTATACGCCAATTCAATTAGTTCAATATGTTTCAACGATTGCCAATGGTGGATACCGTATGCAGCCATATATTGTTCAATCAGTAGGCCGAACTAGTACAGATGGTAATAAGATCTATATTAATTACAATAAGAAGCCAAATGTTCAACAACAAATTCCTTGGACTCCAGATGAGTTAAATGTTGTTCGTCAAGGTTTCTGGCGAGTTGTTCACGGTACTAATGGTTGGGGAACAGCTCACCCACTTAAAAATGTAAAGCCATCGATTTCTGGTAAAACTGGTACTGCCCAGACTTTCTACTATGATCCTGATAATCCTAATAGAAAGAATCCGCCAGAATTGATTAACGCAACTTTTATTGGTTATGCACCATCCAAGAATCCTAAGCTTGCTGTAGCTGTTGTTTTCCCAGGTCTTGACCCAGATCTTGAAGGTACATATACTTTACAAGTTGCTAAAGCAATGGTTCAAGATTACTTTAAACTTCACAAGTAATAAAAAATACTGGTCAAATGGCCAGAAAAATGCTATTCTAATACAGTCAGAATATAAATTGTAGGTGGTGAAAGAAATGGCAGATAACATCATTTTGGAATGCACCGAATGTGGCGATAGAAGTTACTTATCTAAGAAGAACAAGCGTAAGCATCCGGAACGTTTAAGTTTAAAGAAGTATTGCCCAGTCGAAAGACACGTAACACTTCACCGTGAAACTAAGTAATAACCTTAAGATAGCAGGTGTTAATGCCTGCTATTTTTTTGTTTTAAGAAAGGGCAAAGATGAAAAAAACTGAATTTAGAAAAAGACAAAAGCAACTATTAAAAGATTTTTCTTTGAGCAAACAAAAAAAGCAAGAAGATAAACTTTTAATGAAAAATCTTATCGATAATGATTTAGTTAAAGATAGTCAAACTATCGGAATAACTTCTTCTTTGCCAATGGAAGTTGATACTTCAGAAATTATTGCGTGGTTATGGGATGCAGGGAAGGATGTTTATTTAGCAAAGGCCAATCCAGACCGCAGTCAAGATTTTTTGCAGTATACTTATCAATCTAAGTTAGTCAAATCAAGTTTTGGTGTTGAAGAAATTGCTGATGAGGATGCAAAAGTAAAAAATGAACTTGATTTAATTATTGTTCCTGGGTTAGCATTTGCAGTAGACAATCACGATAGACTGGGTTTTGGTGGCGGATATTATGATCGCTTTTTAGCCAAATATCCTAATTCTAAAACAGTTGCTTTGGCGAATTCCAAAATGATCTATAATACTGTACAATGGCCTGTTGAAAAAACGGATATTGCCATACAAACAATTATTACTCCCACCAAAATTTTTAATTAATTTTTAGAAGAGGTAATTATGAATCGAAGGCTCAATCTTTCAGATACTTTTGTAACTTTCGGAATTTTAGTTGTTTTACTCTTAGTGTTTATTGCGGAAATTATTATGGGTGGTTCAGAAAATAATAGTACGCTTTTAAAACTTGGTGCGATGAACAACTATACCGTTGTTGTTGGCGGTCAATGGTGGCGCCTTTTTACTGCCCAATTTTTGCATATTGGAATTTTGCACTTAGTTTCTAACGCTATAATTATTTATTACATGGGAATGTATATGGAGCCCTTACTTGGTCATATTCGTTTTCTTGTAATTTATTTATTATCTGGTGTTGGTGGAAACTTATTAAGTTTGGCGTTAGGAAATGACTTTACAATAAGTGCCGGTGCTTCAACGGCTTTATTTGGCTTATTTGGTGCAATGACGGCGGTTGGCCTTCATAATCGTCATAATCCGGTTATTGCCTTTTTAGGGCGTCAGGCGTTTGCTTTAGCAATAATTAATTTAGCATTGGATATTTTTATGCCTGGAATTGACATTCAGGGACATATCGGCGGTCTGATCTCTGGATTCTTGCTTGCGGTAATTATTGGTGACTCAGGTGAAAAGCCATATAATATGAAATGGCGAGTTTTAGCTGGTGCTGCTTTAATTTTATATATTGTTTTAACATTTAGACACGGAATGGTAGTAACTTACTAATGAAAACTTTATATGATGTACAACAACTTTTAAAAAAATATGGTGTTTTAGTTCATGTTGGCAAAAGAATTTGGGATATCGAATTAATGGCAATTGAGCTTGATAATATTAACAAATCTGGTTTGATTGATAAACATGATTATCTAATTGCTAAAATGATTTTGAGCCGTGAACATGAAATTGAAGAACGAAAAGAAAATGAAGCTAAAAATTCATAGCGCCATCTAATTTTTAGCGTTATCATTATTAACGTAAGTTTTTAAAAGGGGCTTTTTATTTTATGTCAAATTTTTTAATCGTCTTAGACGCCGTATTACTAGCCATTATTTTGGTTTTTGTCGCTATTTGGGCTTGGAATAAGATTCAAGCAAAAAGTATGGGCGGCGAACTCACTAACGAAGAATTTAAAGAAGGTATGCGTAAGGCTCAAATCGTCGATGTAAGAGAAAAAGAGCCATTTAAGCGTAAGCATATTGATGGGGCTCGTAATTTGCCTTATACCATGCTTAAATACCAATATACAGAACTTCGTCCAGACCTTCCTGTATACTTATATTCAGATTCATTGACTGTAACTTTAAGAGCAGCAAGATTATTAAAGAAAAAAGGTTTTACCTCAATTCATTGGTTGAAGACTGGTTTTGATCAATGGGATGGTCGTACTAAGTCATCTAAATATTAATAATAAAAAGCTTGAGCATTTTGCCCAAGCTTTTTGTCTTTTCTTAAGTTATGATGGAAGTGAAGATATCATTTATAAAGGATTTTAACTATGAAAAAAGTATTAGCAATCGTTGGTCCAACAGCGATTGGAAAAACCAGCTTAGCAATTGAGTTAGCTAAGAAAATTAATGCAGAGATTGTCTCTGGAGATTCGATGCAGGTTTATCAAGAAGTAGCAGTTGGAACAGCCAAGGCTACTGAAGAAGAACAGAAGCAAATTAAACATTACTTAGTAGACACGCGTTCCGTATTTGAAGAATATTCTGTTAAAGATTTTGTTGATCAAGCTACTGAAGCAATCGATGAAATTAGTGATAATAAAAAATTGCCGATGATTGTTGGTGGCACAGGCTTTTATGTAAACGCACTTCTTAATAAGATGCAATTAGGCGAAAAGACGCCTGAAGAAACCAGCGTAACCAAGAAATGGGAAGATTATTTAGAAGAGCATGGTGCCGAGCAGTTATGGAATGTTTTAAATAATAAAGATCCGGCAGCTGCTGAAAAGATTCCTGTTGCTAATTCACGCAGAACGCTTCGGGCTTTGACGGTGATTGATCGAACAGGAAAGAAGTTTTCTGAACAGCAAAAAAAGATTGAGCCAAGATATGATTACTTAATCATTGGATTGAACTCTAATCGTTCAGAAATTTATGATCGAATAAATATGCGGATTGATCAAATGATGGATCAAAGTATTTTGGACGAAGCAAAATTTATTTATGAAAATCGTGATAAAGAGCATCAAATTTTACAGGCAATTGCTTATAAGGAATTTTTTCCGTACTTTGAAAAGCAGGCTACGCTTGAAGAATGCGTTAAACAATTAAAGACGTCATCAAGACGATATGCTAAAAGACAATTGACGTATTTTAGAAATAAATTGCCGGTAAATTGGTTTGATCCTTTAAATGATCCCGATTGCGAAGAAAAAATTTTGAAAACAGTGGAGGACTGGTTAAATGTTTGATATTCCAGAAAAATTGCAAAAATTAGTTGATGAAGTTGATGAAGAAATTGCTCCAAAATTTAAAGAGCTTGATGATCAAATTGTTTATAATCAAGCTAAAGTTTTGAAAGCATTTCAAGATAATGAAGTTGCAGAAGCTGATTTGAATGGAACAACTGGATACGGTGATGATGATTTAGGACGTGATAAGCTCGATAAGATTTATGCGCAAGTTTTTCAGACTGAAGATGCAGTAGTCCGTCCGCAATTTGTATCAGGTACCCATACTTTGTTTACGGCTTTAAATGGCAACTTGCTTAGTGGAGACACATTGACTTATTTAACAGGGATGCCATACGACACAATGCAAGAAGTTATCGGCTTAACTCCTAAGAAGCGCGGAACTTTAATGGAACGTGGCGTGAAGTTTTCTCATGTTCCATTGATTAAAGATGGATTAGTAGATTATGACGAAGCAGAAAAAGTTTTAAAGAGAGATCAACCTAAAATTGTTGCCATTCAACGTTCTCGCGGTTATGATACTCGCAAGACGTATACAGTTGATCAAATTAAAGAAATGATTGCCTTTGTCAAAAAGATTAGTCCAAAGAGTCTCGTCTTTATTGATAACTGTTATGGCGAATTTTCTGAAAAGCATGAACCAACTGAATATGGCGCTGATTTTATGGCTGGGTCATTAATTAAAAATGCTGGTGGCGGAATTGCTAAAACTGGTGGTTATGTAGTTGGTAAAAAAGACTTAGTTGAAAATACTAAAATCGCTTTAACAGCTCCTGGCTGTACTGATGAAGGGGCAACTTTGGATAATTTGCATGACTTTTATGAGGGCCTTTTCTTGTCACCAAATGTAACGGGAATGGCTGAAAAAGGAATGGTCTTTGCGGCAGCTTTGTTTGCTAAAATGGGAATGGATGTCACTCCGGCTTGGAATGAAACTCGTAGCGATGTAATTGAAACGATTGTTTTCCAAGATCCTGAAAAGATGAAGCAGTTTGTTCAAAAAATCCAAAAATATTCTCCTGTTGATTCATTTGTTAAGCCTGAAGCATATCACATGCCAGGATATGAAGATAAGGTAATTATGGCGGCAGGGAACTTTGTTTCTGGCTCAACAATTGAATTTTCAGCTGATGGTCCAATTCGCCCACCTTATGCGGTTTATATGCAAGGCGGTCTAACCTATGCCCATGATAAGATTGCAATTGTTAACGCGGTTAAAGATACTTTCTTCAATGAAAACTAAAAAATATTGATTACTTATAGACCGGTATTTGTTGCTGGTCTATTTTCATTTATTAAGTAAAAGTAAAGAAAAAATATTTCGAGTAGACCAATTTGACTTTTTAAAATTGGTCTGCTATTGTATTAAACAGTTCTAGGAGAGAAAAGGAAATCTAAATAGGACTATATCAATTGATAGTTATTTGATTTTTTAGGTGAAAAACTATGAGTAAAACAGTTACAGCAGATGATATTAGAAAAAGCGTTAAAGAAAACAACGTTCACTTTTTGAGATTGTCCTTTACAGACATTAACGGTACTTTAAAGGCCGTTGAAGTTCCAATTAGTCAACTTGATAAAGTTTTGACTAATGATATTCGTTTTGATGGTTCTTCAATCGATGGCTTTGTTCGTATTGAAGAAAGTGACATGGTATTATATCCTGACTTTTCAAGTTGGATGGTTTTACCATGGACTGATAAGACCGGTAGCAGAATTGGTCGTTTAACTTGTTCTGTTCATAAAACTAATGGTGAACCATTTGAAGGTGATCCAAGAAACAACTTGAAGCGTGTTCTTAAAGAAATGAAGGAAATGGGCTTCTCAGACTTTGATATTGGTTTTGAAGCTGAATTCCACTTGTTTAAGTTAGATGAAGATGGCAATTGGACAACTGAAGTTCCTGACCGTGCATCATACTTTGATATGACTTCAAGCGATGAAGGTGCAGAATGTCGTCGTGATATCGTTGAAACTTTGGAAAGCATTGGCTTTGAAGTTGAAGCTGCTCACCACGAAGTTGGTGCTGGTCAACAAGAAATTGACTTTAGATTTGATGATGCTTTAACTACTGCTGATCGTGTTCAAACTTTCAAGATGGTTGTAAGACAAGTTGCTAGAAAGCACGGCTTGTTCGCTACATTTATGGCTAAGCCAATTGAAGGCGAGGCAGGTAACGGTATGCACAACAACATGTCACTTTTCAAAGATGGCAAGAATGCATTTTACTCAAAGGATGGCGAATACCACCTTTCAGACACAGCTTTGTACTTCTTAAATGGTATTTTGGAACATGCTCGTGCAATTACAGCAATTGCCAACCCAACTGTTAACTCATACAAGAGACTTATTCCTGGTTTTGAAGCTCCTGTTTACATTTCATGGGCAACTAAGAACCGTTCACCACTTGTTCGTATTCCAGATGCTGAAGAAATTAATACGCGTTTGGAAATGCGTTCTGCAGACCCAACTGCTAACCCATATCTCTTGCTTGCAGCTTGCTTAACTGCTGGTTTACAAGGTATTAAGGAAAAGAAGATGCCAATGGATCCAATTACTTCTAATGTCTTTGAAATGACAGAAGAAGAAAGAGCTAAGCGCGGTATTAAGCCATTGCCATCAACTCTTCACAATGCTATTAAAGCATTTAAGGCTGATGAATTAATTCAAAGTGCTTTAGGCGAACACTTAACCCAAAGCTTTATTGATTCTAAGAACTTGGAATGGGCACAATACAACCAATCCGTTTCTGATTGGGAAAGAAACCGTTACATGGGTTATTAATTTTGAAATTTTAGTTTAATTGTTTGATTAAAAGAGATCTTTCGTTAATATGAAAGATCTCTTTTTGCTGTATAATTGTTTTTGCTAATTAAATTTTGAAAATTAGGTGTTGATGTTATGACAATTGGTGAAGCATTAAAATCGTTTAGATTACAGTTAGGATTAACGCAAACTGACATGGCCGCAAATTTAGTTTCAGAATCATTTTATTCAAAAGTAGAACGTGGCGTTCATAAAATTGATGCGGATTTGTTAATCCAAGTTTTGAATGCACACGGTATTCCAGTAATTTCTTTTTTTCAATTAGTAGATCATGATAATAAGATTAAGGATTCGACAAGTGTTGGTTTGTCGCAAAGAATGATTGTTGCGGTTAATAATAAAGATATTGCTGAATTAAGAAAAATCAAAAAGCAGTTAGAAGCTGTAGATGTACCGGAATATCTTAAGCATAATTTTGAAAGTTCCTATGCGTGGGCCACACATTCTAATCAAGAAATAACAGCTGAAAGAAAAAATAAAATAAAAAAAGCATTTATAAAGACTGAATGGAATGAAAAATCTTATGGTGCATTAGCTTTTAATTTGGTCTTACTAGATATTGATGATGCATATCAATTAGTAAATCTTGCATATAGTGCTTTTAAAAAGAGCGATAATTTTGATGGCCGAGATAATGGAAGAGACCAAAATTTAGTATCTTTGATTGCTGTTAATTTCTTAAACTGTTGTTACCATAAAAAAGCTGATATAAAGTATACAAAAAGTTCGATTGATATGTTATATACTATTCCGCTTGAACCAACTAACTTATTTGGAAGAATATTTGCAACATATTATGATGCATTATTTAAAAATGATAAAGAAATGGTAGATGCAGTTCTTAAAGTTTTGAGAAAAAGTGGAGCAATATCATTAATTCAAGATACTATTGGAAAATAGGAGGCGAAAATTTATGACGATTGGTGAAGCTTTAAAAAACTGTCGAATTAGCTTGCAGTTAACACAGACTCAAATGGCGGCAGGACTTATGTCGGAATCATTTTATTCCAAGGTAGAACGTGGTGTTCATAAGATTGATGCAGATTTGTTAATTAAACTTTTGCATGAGCATGGCATATCAGCCCAATCATTTTTCTATTTAGTAGATAAAAAGGATAAGAGTTTATATCTTGATGTTAATCAGCGAATGGTTCTTGCTGCTAATAGAAAAGATTTAGAAGAATTAAATAAAATTGAAGCAGAATTAAAAGAAGAAAATGCTCCTGAATGGGTGAGGAATAATTTAAGCAGATTGCGTTCCTGGGTTACCCATTCTAATGAAGCAGTTTCTCAAGAAGAAAAAGATAAATTAAGACAAAAATTCTTTTTAGCAGATAAATGGAATATTGGCTTGGTTAATTCATTACAGCTAAATATGTATATGTTAGATTTTAATGATTTAGAGAAGATTATTAATACAGCATATAAAAAATTGAAAGTAGCTGCTAGCCAAGATGAACTTTTAGAAAGTTATTTGAGTATTGATGCAGTGGCTTTTCTAAATCGATGCTATCATGAATCCGATAAAAAACATGCGCAATCTTCATTAGACTTTTTAAAATCAACAAGATTGCTTCCGTCAAATTTGTATGGAAAGATGTTGGCCACATATTATGAAGCCTTGTTTGATCATGATCAAACAAAAGCTGATATTATTATTGATGCTTTAAAACAAAGTGGTTATATTTCTGCTATTCAAGACACATTAGAAAATTAATGAAAAGGGATGTCGTAAGACACCTCTTTTTTATTAGAAAACATTTCTTAAATTTATAATTTTTCGTTTATTTATGAAGAAAACGGGACAGATTGCTTTTAGGTTAGATATAATAAACATTTTTGCGTAAAATATTCGATTTAGAAGATTTTGAGATTAATTGGCTGACAGCTCATATTATAAAAAGTGAAGAAATGATATGGGAGTAATAGGTTATGACGATTGGCGAGCAATTAAAGAAAACTCGGACTCTTCTAGGATTAACACAGACACAAATGTGTTCAGGGATAGTTACGGAATCTTTTTATTCACGTGTTGAACGGGGATTAAGTGAAATAAATGCAACAGATTTGTTTAAAATTTTAAATGAACATCATGTTTCACTTTATGACTTTTTTGAGGTGTTTGAAGATGTAAGGCCGCTGCAGCAAGTTATTGAACATGAAGCAATTACTGCATTTAATAATCATAATTTGTCTGCACTTAAAAGACTGGATAAAAATAATAAAGTAACAAATCATAAATTGAAACTTGTAATTCGGTTGATGATTTCGGTACTAACGAATTCAGTCGACAAGATTCCAGTAGATTTGCAGGTAGAAATGAAACACAATATTTTGCAAATTGGCAATTGGAATGAAGCTGCGTTGTGGGAACTTGCTATTTCAATGTCGCTTTATGATTTTGATGAAATGAAACTATTGATAGATTCAGCATTTTCTAGTTTTCATCAAGTTAATATCACAGATGAATATTTGCTGGCTATTTCAAATGTTGCAATTAATTATTTGGCTATTTGTTATAAGAATAAAGATTTACAAGAATGTACGAAAGCAATTCAGTTTATCAATAAATTACCGCTTAATTCTACAATTACGATGTCGAAGATAATTGCTAAGTATTATCAAGCGTTAATTGATAATGATAAAGAACGAGCTGAGGGAATTATTAAACTTTTAAAGCAAAGTGGATATAGCAATTATGTTAAAAATTTCCCTCAGTTATCTAAGTAGTATTTTCAGAAAGAGAATTATATATGACAATTGGCGATAAATTAAAGAAGGTACGTTTCTCGTTAGGATTAAGTCAGGAAGAAATGGCGAACGGAGTAATCAACCGTTCCTTTTATTCTCGTATTGAGTCAGGTAAAAACAATATTAATGTTTCAGATTTATTAAAGCTTCTGCAAGCAAATCAAATTCCTTTGATATTATTTTTGGATGAATTTGGCGATACGCAACCTAAAAATCAGTATTACTACAATAAAGTTATTGATAACTACTTTAGTAAAGATATAAAAGTATTAAAAGAAATTAGCAATGATCCAGATATTGCGAATATTAAATTACAGCAAATTACTAACTTATTAATAGCCAAACTTGAAGGAAATATGACTGACTTTTCGGATAAAACAGTTAGGAAATTAAAATACAACGTTTTGCAAAGTGGTCATTGGGATAAAGACTCATTATGGATTTTGTTAAATACAATGGACTTGTATAACTTTTATGATTTACAAGGATTAGTTGATTCTATTTTTAATAAATTTAGTGATTATAAAGAAAATGATGACCAAATATTGCAGTTGTTGGCAAGTATTGCAGTTGGATATTTGAATTTGGGTTTTGAATATACGCAATTAAATCATGAAATGCAGAAAGCTATTAAATTTTTAAAGGATTTGCCAGCTTCAGCAACAATTGTTTTACAAAAGATGCTTGGTTCATGTTTTGAGGCGGTACAAAAGAAAAAATATAATAATTTAAAAAATGAAATATTTTTATTAATAGATTTAGGATATAAAAATATTGTTCCGATTAAATTAATAAAATTATGCAATTATTAGGTTTTGG
>NZ_BALY01000034.1 GCF_000615445.1 Lactobacillus hamsteri DSM 5661 = JCM 6256
AAAGTTATATATTTTCTAAGGTCATCACTTTTCAAATAATAATTATATGTAATATATTAGAATGATCAACAAAATTGTTTATTTTTTTCTTGCTTTTAATCTTTACTTCTGATTTGTTAATTTATTAATAGATATCGCTTTCAAAACGCATGTTATAGCGCGTTATTTTATTTTGCAATCAATTTTATTTTTCCATTATTTAATAGTAATATATCAGATCAGTGCTAATATATTAGATGTTATTAAAACTAATATATCAATTGAGTAAAAACATTTGGCCAGCTAATCCACTTTATGAGCGTTTAAATATTTTTCTCATAAAACACTAATAATTGGACTTATTGCACAAAAATTAAAAATATTTTCATCTAAAAACACTTGTATATCAATATTTTAAAGCTAGACCTGATTTTTGCCTTTTGTCATATTTTTATTATTCTATGACATAGATAAACAAAAAATGGTAGATCAAATTGATCTACCATTCTTTACTCTAACTCTATATCAAAAGCGATTAAAATCTCGCTATTATGTTAAATGGGTAATGAAGTTCTTAAATCTCTACTCTTAAATGTTTTTTTTGCTCTGTCATTTGCGCCAGTCTCTTCAATAACCAATTTATAATTTTCTACCAATGCATCAACTCAATCAATCCCTTTATATAGACTTAGTTATTTATTTCTTTAAACATATTATTTATACCACATATTTGTCCGACTTTAAAGTTATTTATAAAAATGTTTATTGAACATATTTGCTGATATGTCACTGTTATCAGTGATAGATTTTTATAATCGCATAGTTATTTATTACAAGAGTGGATTTTTAAAAGTAATTTTGCTTTGTTATTTTATTTAAAAACAGACGATATTTCTATCAATATCATAAAATAAAGAAATAATAATGGCATTGCTATTTTTTAGTTCGTTTACCGTATTTAAATTATCTTTTATTACTTTAAATATTAAAAAAGATCGAATCATCTAGATTCGATCTTAAAAATGGTATTTATTTTACTAAGGCTTTAACTTAATGACATTCGCCTATTATCCTACTTATTTTATAATTGATGATATCAGTCCTGTTTTGTTTTTCACCAGTTTTTCGCAAAGTCTTAGCACCAGAATAGATCTCTATCTATTCTGATGATTCATTCTCTTAGCAAAGAAATCACCAACAACTTGCACAATGAAAATCAAGATAACTACTAAAATCGTTGCTACCCAAGTTACATCATTGTTAAAGCGGTTGTAACCATAAGAAATCGCGGTGTTACCCAAACCGCCAGCACCAATCGCACCAGCCATTGCTGTCAAGCCGATTAATGAAATAACCGTTACTGTTGAAACTCTGATAAGTTCCGAACGTGATTCACGCAAGTAAACATCAAAGATAATATCCCAAGAAGTTGCACCCAAACTTTGGGCAGCTTCTACCTTACCTGAATCAACACTTTCTAAAGCAACTTGCACCTGCCGAGCATAAAAAGGAAAAACACCCAATGTCAAAGGTACCAATGCTGCTTTCATCCCAATCTGCGTACCAACAATTTTCTGCGTAACAGGTGCGATGAAGGCAAGCAAGATAACAAACGGAATTGCTCTAAAGATAGAAACAAACTTATCGCAGAAGTTATACCAAAACTTGTTTGGACGAATACCATCTTCTTTAGTTACCACTAAAAGCACGCCAAAGATAATTCCTAAAATACCACCGAAGATTGCTGACCAAAAGGTCATGAACAAAGTTTGAAAAATACTCGTTCCCCAGCCGGCGTCGCCGCCCCAACCAAGTTGAAAGACATTTGGCAATACTTTTTCTAACCAATTAATCATACAAATTCCCCTTTTCATCCAATCTTGTCAATGTTACGTTTTGCTTCTCCAAGAATTCCCGCGCCTGCTTCTGTTTTTCAGGATCGCCCTTAACAGATACAACCAAGGTTCCGATTGGTTCATCATTTAAAAGTTCAACATTACCATATAACATTGAAGCCTCAGCACCAGTTTGACGGTAAAGCTCAATGATGATTGATTTAGTCACGTTCGCAATTGAGTAAACAAGCTGGTAAACCGCCTCATTTTCACCCAATTTTCCTAAGTTAAGAGATTCCAAAGTTGAAATGGTTTCAAGTGAGCCACCAACAAATTTCTTAGTTAATTCCTTCTTAGGGTGAAGGAAAATTTGTCGCAAGTTACCATTTTCAATCACTTGACCATTTTCCATTACCGCTACCTTAGTTGCAATTTGCTTAACGGCTTCCATTTCGTGAGTAATAAGGATGACTGTCAAACCAAGTTCCTTATTCAACTTCTTTAAAAGTGCCAAAATTTGCTGAGTATTTTGTGGATCCAATGCGGAAGTTGCTTCATCAGAAATCAAAATATCTGGTTTATTCGCTAAGGCTCTCGCAATAGCAACTCTTTGCTGCTGGCCACCAGAAAGTTCAACTGGATAAAAGTTGGCCTTATCTTTCAAATCAACCAAATCTAGCAATTCCAAAGATCTTTTTTCAAGTTCTTCATCAGAAAGCTTAGAATGCTTCAAAGCAAAAGCAACATTTTCTAAAACCGTGGTTTCATTTAATAAGTTGAAATGTTGGAAAATCATGCCGATCTTGCGTCTTTCAAGCTGCAATTTTTTATTAGAAATAACTTGCTTGCCATCTTTCACAAAATCTACGCCGTTAACTTTAATATCACCCGCAGTTGGTTTTTGCAAAAGATTGACAGTTCTAACCAAAGTTGACTTGCCTGCACCAGAAAAGCCAACAACACCGTAGATATCTCCTTTTTCGACATGCAAGGTTACATCATTCACGGCCTTCACGGATTGGCCCTTTTTTTGCGGAAAATCTACATCGATATGATCTAAACTAATAATGCTCATGCGCTTCTCCTCCTATTTCAACTTAACATCCCAAGCAGCAAGTTGACTATTGCCATAGTATTTCTTGGTTAACTTCTTAGTTTCTGCAGTTTGATATGCTTTCACAACATCTTGGTAAATTTGCTTATTTTGATTACCCTTCTTAGCACAAATAATGTTAATCCATTCTGCAGAATCCTTGTTGATTGGCTCAATATAAATGGTTTGCTTATCAGTCAAACCAGCTGGACCGGCATATGAATTGTTAACAACAGAGGCATCAACTGAGTTGAGAACACGGCCGGTTTGTTCAGCACCAACTTCTTTAATCTTAAAGTTCTGTGGGTTGCTTGTAATATCGGCAACTGTTACCAAGGATTTGCCTTTACGAAGTTTAATTAAACCAGCATTTTTCAAAACAAACAATGCTCTTGATTCATTAGTTGCGTCATTTGGAATCGCAATTGTGGCGCCTTCTGGCAATTCGCTCAATTTATGATACTTTCTTGAATAAAGACGAATTGGAGCGATATAAGTTTTACCAATTGGAACAACGCCGCCACCATTTGATTTATTCCAAGCATTTAAGAATGCATAATGTTGGAATGAATTCAAATCGATATCCCCTGACTTCAAAGCCTTGTTAGGTTGGTTGTAATCAGAAAAGTTTTTAAGTTCGATAGTTACGCCATATTTTTCTTTAGCAGTCTTTTCAATACTCTTCCAAATAGCTTGATCTTGCTTGCTAAGACCAACCACACCGACAACTACGGTCTTATCATTTGATTTACTGCCGATTCCTGGGCCGAAACTAAACCAACCAGCAATCAAAATTACAATAACAATGATTGACCAGATAATTGTATTCTTGCGTCTTCTTTTTCTCATTTTTATCTCCTCCAGAATTTTAATTTTTTGTATTAAAAAAGCACCCATCCTTTAAAAAGGACGAGTGCTTCGCGTTACCACCTTTAATTCGTTTGCCACTCACATGGCAAACCTCAATAGCTATCTAACAATAGCTTGCAATGTTAACGGATGCAAACCCGTTATCAGCTAAATATCACTGATAATCACCGTTCCAAGCCCATATTCGCTAACTCCCACTTGCTGACTTTCACCACAATGCCAGCTCTCTTTAGAAGTGAGAAATTTAGTTACTCAGCTTTTCAAGATGTTTCTTTATCGATTTGTTGTAACTAATTTATCATTTAATTTTAAGACTGTCAACAAAGTTCTTAAATATATTTTTAATTATTGTTTTCTACCTCGTGCATAAGCATCCTTCAAATCCGCAAAAGTCATGTTCTTGCCCTTTTGATCAAAAACAACTAGAACTTCCGCAATTCCATCAGAAATATGAGAAAGCCATCTAAAGACGGTTACTGCCGCAAAGAACAAGACAACTAAAACGAAGATCGATCTTGGTCGAAGTGCTGAAAGCGAGAATAGATTATGAAGGAAAATAATTGAAGTAATCACGCCCACTAATGACAAAAGCATGACACCCGTTCTAAATTTATTGAGTGGAGCCGAAATATGGTACATAACCATGACACCGACTAAGATTAAAAGCATGGTTGCGGTAGTACCAACCTGATCATGATCAAGGTCGATAAAAGAACCAGCAATAACCAAAATTCCCACAGCTAGCCAATCGGTAATTCCACCTGGAAAAGCCTTAGCCAAAACATTTGGAATAAATTTACCGCGAATTCGGTTGTGGTTGCTTTCTAAGGCCAACAAGAATGATGGCAAACCGATTGTAAACGCAGAAATCAAAGTAATTTGCGAAGGTTGCAATGGATAATTGACTGTCATAATTAAAGCGAAAATTGCCATTAAAAATGAAAAGATATTTTTAACTAAGAACAAACTAGCTGAGCGCTGAATATTGTTAACTACTCGGCGACCTTCATTTACAACGGCCGGCATTTTAGCAAAGTTAGAATCAAGCAAAACAACTTGAGAAGCTTGAACAGCCGCGCTATTGCCGGAAGCATGGCAATCGAACAATCGGCTTTTTTCATAGCTAAAATATCGTTAACTCCATCTCCAGTCATTGCAACTGTATTGCCCTGATTTTGAAGTGCGATTACAAATTTGCGTTTTTGATCAGGCTTTACACGGCCGAAGACATTATAATTTTTCACTGCTTCATCATAATCAGTAATTGTCTGTGCATCAATGTATTTATCAGCTCCGGAAATTCCTGCTTGTTGGGCCACGCGCGCTACAGTTACTGGATTATCACCAGAAATGACTTTGATATTTACTCCCTGCTCAGCAAAATATTCAAAGGTGTCTTTTGCTTCTTTTCTAATTGGATTAGTAAGCAAAATATATCCTAATACTTCAACATCTTGCATAAGCTGAGAGTTATCTTCTGTTAAAACTCCAGGATAGTTGGCAACAATTACTACTCGATAGCCTTTCTCCGCATAAGATTCAAACTCGTCTTTATATTCATCAAATTGATTACGAAGAACCATTTCGGGCGCGCCAATAATTGTTGTATGATCACCAAAGACAACGCCAGAATATTTATTCACGGAAGTAAACGGCACAAGACCTGTTGATTCCTTACCGGTTGAATCTTGGAAAAATTCATGAATAGCCTTCATCGTTGCGTTATCAGCCGGCATATAGTGAACAAAGTCGGCGATAACATTATTTAAGTCGGCTTTTTCATAAGATTTAGACTTAACTGCTTTTTCCACGCCCATCTTCGGCTCGGTAATTGTTCCTGTTTTATCAACACAGAGCACGTTTACTCGCGCCAACGTTTCCACGCTTTTCATATCATGAAGCATAACTTCTTTTTTAGCTAAGCGTGTTGCGGAAAGAGCTAAGGCAATAGTTGTTAAAAGATATAGGCCTTCCGGAATCATCCCTATCAAGGCCGCTTCCATGGAAACCACGCTGCGCTGCAAGCCGGCATGATTGAAAAAGTAACTCTGCGTAAACAAAGCAATCCCTAAAGGAATGATAATAATTCCAACCCACTTAACCAAGCGGTTAATTGAACGCACCATTTCTGATTGCTCAGTACTGCCCATCGCTTTAGCTTCAATCGTTAGCTTGGAAATATAGGAATCCTTACCTACTTTTTCTAATTTTGCGTAAGCTTTCCCTGAAACTACGAAGGAACCAGACATCAATTCAGCATCTTTTTCCTTAGTAATTTCATCGGATTCACCTGTTAAAAGAGCTTCATTAACACGAATTTCGCCAGAAACGATTTTTCCATCTGCTGGAATCTGATCGCCGGTTTTAAGCAAAACAATGTCATCAACTACCAGCTCTTCAATCGCAACTTGTACTTCTTGACCATTGCGAATCGCGGTGACATGCGTGGCATTCATCACATTTAATTTGCTCAAAATTTTCTTAGCCTTAATTTCTTGCACGATCCCAATCACCGTGTTCAAAACAATGACCGGTAAGAAGGTTAAATCATTCCACGCCCCGACCAAAACCAAAAGAATCGCCAGCACAAGGAAAATCAAGTTAAAGTATGTAAAAATGTTTTCACGGACAATCTGAGCGTTGGTTTTAAATTGATCGTCAACTGCTTTGTTCACCTGACCATTTTTAACCCTTTGATCAACCTCCGATTGCGTCAAACCTGTAATTTTTTCTTCTGCCATTTCTAGTCCTTTTATCAATAAAAAAATTCTTATTTATCTATTATAGACTACATGGAAAAAGCCCCGCAAACCTGCAGGACTTTTTTTATCATTTTTTATTATTTTTCTTAACATATGTGAGAAAAGTATACGAATATTTATTTTTCTCATCAGGCTCATGAGCTTCTTTTTTTCTTAATTCAAATTGCGCATAATCAATTTCTGGCATGTAGGTATCAACTTCGAATTCATGGTTAATCTCAGTTTTTTCAAGTTGATCAACTTTATCAAGCAAAGCTTTAAAAATCGAAACGCCACCAATTGCAGAAATTTCTTCGTCTTGATGCTCTTTAAGATAATCATTCATTATTTCAATAGAAGAAAAAATTTCTACTTGGTCATTATCTTGATACTTTTCTGCCAGCTTTTTATCTCTAGTTAAAACCAAATGTTTTCTTTTTGGCAAAAGGTGTGGAAAGCTATCGAATGTTTTTCTTCCCATTAAAATTGGATGACCAATAGTTTCATCTTTAAAATGCTTCATATCAGCTGGCATATGCAAGGTAAATGACCTTGATACCCAATACCATGATTAGCATCTTCGGCCCAAACAAATTTAATCATATTTTCTATCCTTTACACGGCAACCGGAGCTTTAATCGTACCATGATGCTTGTAATCAAGCACTTTGATATCGCTCATTTCAAAGTCTTCAATCTTTTTCTTATCAGGATTGAGCCACAATTGTGGTGAATCATAAGGCTCGCGGCTAAGAAGTTCTTCAACTTGATCAAAGTGATTGCGATAAATATGCGCATCTCCTAAAGTATGAACAAATTCACCCACTTCAAGCCCAGTTTCGCGTGCAATCATATGAAGCAAAAGCGAATAGCTGGCAATATTAAAAGGCACGCCTAAGAACATATCGCCTGAGCGTTGGTAAAGCTGAGCACTTAATTTGTTGTCGACAACATAAAATTGGAACATTACATGGCATGGTGGCAAAGCGCTAGTTGGCACATCTTCCGGATTCCATGCTGTCACAATCATTCTTCTTGAATCAGGCGTCTTTTTGATTTGATCAATTACATCTTGAATTTGATCGATAAAACCACCCTCACGCTTTTGCCAATGACGCCATTGCGCACCATAAACATCGCCTAAGTTGCCATATTTCTTAGCAAAGTCTTCATCGTCAAGGATTCTTTGATCAAATTTTTCCATTTCTTCACGATAAAGCTTATTAAATTCTGGATCGCTTTGACTACGCAAACCAAAATCTGTCATATCTGGACCCTGATATTCATCGCTTTCAATCCAATTCTTAAAGGCCCATTCATCCCAAATATGATTTTTATGTTCAAGCAAAAAACGAATGTTGGTATCGCCACGCAAGAACCAGAGAAGTTCACTCTTAATTAAACCAAAAGGCACTCTTTTAGTTGTAAGGAGCGGAAAGCCTTTGCTCAAATCAAAGCGCATTTGCGCACCAAACAAACTACGAGTGCCTGTTCCGGTACGGTCACCTTTATCGTGACCATTAGTCATAATTTCGTTTAATAAATCTAAATATGGTTGTTCTAAGATAGCCATTTTGTTCAGTCCTTTTTCATCATAGAATTACTAATCTGAAATTAGACTACCACATATATGGTTATCGGTGAATACAAAATCAAGATTTTGTGGTTTCACCTTTATGGCGAATTAAGTAAGTAATAGTTGCTGCAATTAAAACAAGTGCTCCAACAATAACTGAAATTCGCGTATCAGGGTTAATTACCATGAAAATTACAATTACCAAAAGCATTGCAAAGGCAAAGTAATTTGAGAATGGATAAAGCGGCAACTTGAAGGGATGATTTTCTAATTCATCTTTATTGTGTCTTCTAAATCTAAGTTCGGCCAGCAAAATTACGAACCAAGGGATCATTCCTGGCAATACTGATGAACTAAATACCACAACAAACAAATCTGAAGCAGAGTGATTGAAGTTCGAAGCAATTACATTCAATACAAAGCCGATAAAAATACCAGTTGAAATCCCCATAATCGCACGATCAGGAACAATTCTCTTAGAAATATGGCCAAATAATTTAGGTGCATCCCCATCATGAGAAAGCTTGAACAACATTCGGCTGGATGAATAAATTCCTGAATTTGCTCCCGACAAGGCAGCTGTCAAAACTACGAAGTTGATGATTGAGGCAGCGGCCGTAATCCCTACTTTGGCAAAGGTTGTTACAAAAGGCGAACCAATACTGCCGAGTTTGTTCCAAGGATAAATAGTAACAATTACGAAGATCGCACCAACATAGAAAATCAAAATTCGCAGTAAAACGCTCTTCACGCTTTTAACAATTGCATCTTGTGGATTGGCAACTTCTCCCGCAGAAATACCTAATAACTCAATTCCTTCATATGAACCAACAATAATGGACATTGAGAAAAAGAAGCCTTTTAGTCCACCAGTAAAGAAACCGCCGTGAGTCCACAAGTTAGAAAATCCGGTTGGATGACCACCGTTGCCGAAGCCAAAGAAAATTACCATAAAGCCTAAGATGATCATCAAGATAATGGTAATAACTTTGATCATCGCAAACCAAAATTCTAGCGAAGCATAAGCTTTTGCGCTGGCTAGGTTGGCTAAAAGCAAAAAGGCAATAATGATTATTCCCGACCAAAAGACGCTGATATGCGGCCACCAATATTTTAAATATTCTGTCGCCGCAACAACTTCGGACATACCTACAACGATATATTCGAAAACATTCGCCCATTCGGCCAAGTAACCAGCTAAGGGATGAACATATTCCGTCGCATAATCCGCGAACGATCCTGTTCCGGGATTGACGTAGAGCATCTCCCCTAATGCTCTCATGACAATGTATAAAATTAGCCCTACAAAAATATAAGCGAGCAATACTGAAGGTCCGGTCCATTTAATAGTTGAGCCAGAACCCATGAAAAGCCCTACTCCGATAGCACCACCTAAAGAAATCATTTCCATCTGTCCCGCAGACATCGATCTCTTCAGTTGCGGCGCGTTATGTTTTTTATGACTCATTCTTTCACCACACAACTCAATAAAATTAAGATATCAAAAGGGGTTGGAACAATTGCTCCAACCTCTCATTTCGTTTTAATTTTATGACATTCTCTTTTATAAGGCAAACACTAATTTTTGCAGTTTTCTGTAAATAGAGAAAAAATTTAGTTTAAACTACTTTCACGTAGAACTAGCTTAGTTTTAAGAGTGACTTTGTAGGCATCCTTAAAATCACCATCAATATTATTTTTTAAAACGTTCATCCCCATTCGTCCCATTTCATGAGTATCAACATGAACACTGCTAAGGGACGGATTAGCAAATTCTGCCGCAGTTGTATCATTGAAGGAAATAATACTTACACTTTCGGGAACAGCGATTTTAGCCTCCCGTAAAGCCTTTAAAGCACCAATCGCCATGGCATCATTAGCAACCACAAGTGCTTGGGGCATTTTATTTTCTTTTTGCAAATATTCTTTAACAGCTTGATAACCAGTTTCCGGAGTGAATTTTCCCACAATAACATTATCCAAATTGAAAAGACCGAGTTCAGTCATATAGCTTTTATAATCATGAAAACGAAAATCAGTTAAATTTTCTTTATCATAATCATCATCCAAATCACCTACCAGCATGCCAATTCGATTTTGTCCTTGTTTCAAAAAATGATTGATTACTTCTTTTACTGAAGTATGAAAATCAGAAACAACACAAGATCGATCTTCTGACAAGGTATCCGCATCAAGAAATACTGTTGGCTTATTAAAAGCATTAATATCTTTCAATCTTTTTGCAGAATATTGACGATGACCAATTACAGCGATTCCGACACACTTTTCTATCTCACTTAAAGAATCTGTATTATAAAAGACTTTTGTTTGATATCCCAAAGCGGACGCTTGATCATCAATCCCGTTACGAATGGAATAATAATACAGATCTTTAATCTCTTGATTTCGATCACACCAAAGAATAACAGCAATACTTTTAGCCTTATGCTTGTAACGTTTTTTAGTTTTTGTATAGTGAAGTTCTTCCGCAATATGGAAGATTTTTTGCTTAGTTGAGTCGTTTACCGATAAACTTTGATCATAATTTAAAACTCGCGAAACTGTTGCTGGCGAAACATTTGCTTTACTTGCAATATCTTTGATGGTGGCCATGATCATCCCTCTTTGCTTTTATAGTAAAATATCTTTATTTACTAAAAATATTCTACCATTATTTAACAAAAACCGGGACAATGCTAAAAGCTAACTCTTGCCTTTTGCTTGCATCAATACAGTATTGAGAATGAACTGGCGCACCCCATGAGTCATCGCCACCGACACCCATTTGACTAGCCAAAACTCTAACCCAAGTAAAACTTGATTTTGGCAATTCTTTTATATGGCTAGCATTTTCAATTTCAGGAGTTGAATATGGCAAAGTTGAAACATTAAGTTCCTTTTGATCAGCTACAATTTTAATTCCATCCCTATTTTTATCTAAAATTGCGTAATTACGAACATGGCTACGATTGCCGCATTCTTGTGGTCTTAGATATGGGGTGAAATTATCAGCAATTTTTCCGGAATACTCATCCAAATAGCTTCCCGCCAAACGATCAGCATAATTTTCTTCTGGACCTAAGCCGTAATAGCAATAATGATCATATTGTTTAGGCAGTGCAAAATTCAAACCAAAAGTCGGCAACATTTCTGCTTTTTCTGTACCTGGGTAAATCGCATGAACATTTATCTTTCCCGTTTTATCTACTTTATAGATGACGCTAATCTCATCTTTTAAAATTACTGGTATCTTAAATTTTGCAATAATCACAATTTGTCGATCTTCTTTTTGATAAGAAAAATCCGTTAACTCGGCATATTTTCCTGCATTTTCCCACTTTGCAAGTATAAAACCATATCCTGCACCGCGATCATTGTCAGTAAGCGGACGCCAAAAAGTTAATTCAGGAAATTTTTCCATGAATTCTTGACCATTATATTTTAAGGAAATCAATTTTCCTCTTTCTTTTGAAAAGAGCAAGCTAAAGTTTTCTCCCTTAAGACCCAAATTGTAATTTGAATCAACTATTTCCGGCAAACCCTGACCATGAAATTCTGTATGTTCATGAACTTCAACCGATTGCGTTTTACCCAATTCTAACCCGGTTTTAGCCCAGTTTTTATCTTTTGCCAAATACTCGCTTACTTCATAAACTAATTCTTCATTTTGATTAATTTCACAAGTCGGAAAATCAATCGCAAAAGTTTTCACGCTATTTGCTTCAACGTCAAAAGTCAATTTGTCGCTTTGCCAAACACGTCTACCGTTAATCAATACCTTAGCAACAAAGTATTCGTCATCAAGATTTACAAATAAATTATCATTTTTAATAGTTAATTGATTGCCATCAAGATGCATTTTGACATTATTGTAAAGTGTTTTAACAGCTGCCATTTTAGGAGAAACTTTGCGATTGGCAAACACTAAACCATCACCACAAAATTCATAGTCGCTTGGACGATCATCGAAATCACCGCCGTAAGCCAAATGGCCATTTTTCATAATTCCTTGGTCAATAAAGTCCCAGATAAATCCGCCTTGATACTGTGGGTACTTTTCTAAATCTGTATAAAGTTTAAGCCCGCCAACTGAATTTCCCATCGCATGCATATATTCACACGAAATGTATGGCTTATTAGGTTCGGATTCTAGATATTCCTTAATTTCATTAGGTTTAGCATACATGCGGCTTTCGACGTCGCTAATATCATTAAATTTTCTATTGTGAGTTACGCCTTCATAATGAACCAATCTGCTGGAATCATTTTCTTTGAAAAATTCTGCCATTTTGGCGATCACTGTTCCAGCATAAGATTCATTTCCGCATGACCAGAACAAAATTGATGCATGATTGAAGTCACGCTTTAACATGTTCTTAGCACGTGCAAGACAAGCACCTTCCCATTCTTTGTTATTACCGGGAACATTATAGGATGCATCTTCGTGACCAACCATTTGCCAAGTACCATGAGTTTCCAAATTAGTTTCATCAATTACATAAAGGCCATATTGATCACAAAGTTCATAAAATAAAGTCTGATTAGGATAATGTGACGTTCTGACAGCGTTAATATGATTACGCTTCATCGTCTTTAGATCCCAAATAATATCTTCTTTAGTGATCGCACGACCACGTTCACAATCGAACTCATGACGATTGGTTCCTTTAAAAATTATGCGCTTGCCATTCAAGTACATTACGCCATCTTTTAATTCAAAATTACGAAAACCAACCTGAATTTTAGTAATTTCTACTAACTTTTTATTTTGATAAAGACCAACTTGTAAGAAATATAAATTTGGCTGTTCTGCACTCCATGGCTTAATCTTTAGATCTTGCCAGTCCGCATTTACTATATTTTCTAAATTACTTTTTTTCTTATATATAACTTTACTTTTATCATCAAATAAAGTTAATGCAATTTTACTTTCAACATCAATTTTTCCTGAAATTTTGGCATTAATCTTCAAATCACCCAAATTAAATTTATTTAATGAGGGCTTCAATTCAACATCTTCAATATGAAGCTTAGCCTGTGCTTTTAATTCTACACTTCTAAAAATTCCAGTAAGACGCCAAAAATCTTGATCTTCAAGCCATGACGCTGAAGAAAATTTAAAGACAGCAACGCAAAGACGGTTATCTTTTTCTTTCAAAAATTCAGTAATATCAAATTCACTTGGTGTAAATGAGTCTTCACTGTAACCTACAAAATGACCATTAAGCCAAACATAGATAGCTGTAGACACACCATTAAAAGTTAAAGTTACTTTTTTATCTTTTAAGCCTTTGTCCAAATCAAATTTTCTTACATATGAAGCTACCGGATTGTATTCTTGCGGAATCATTGGTGGCTTAATATCTTCTGAACCATCCCACGGATACTGAATATTTACATATTGGGGATTAACAAAGCCCTGCATTTCAAGATTGCCAGGAACATCCGCATAATCGAAATCACTGTCATCAAAGTCATTTTTATAAAAATCTTGTGGCCAAAGGTTAATATTCTTAACATAATTAACTTTCCAACGACCATCTAGATTTTGTACTAAACTGGATTCTTTTTTCATCAATTCTGATTCACTAGCATAAACTTTGTGATCAGAATGAGGAGCAACAGTATTTACTTCATAAACTTTTGGATCACTTAACCAAGCAAGATTTGCTTGTGTAGTTTCTTTATTTATCATCTTTTTTACTTCTACTTTCTACTAAGCATATAGCTTCCATTGCATTGACTTTATGTCCATATTCCTGAATAAGTTTAAAATCATCGAACATTTCTGAGTTAATTACCGTTATAATAGCTGAATCATCTAAATTATGCTTTTTAATAACGGGATCCCAAAATTCCATGATTTCCTGTCCTTCTACGACATGATCATCAACATCAACTAAGGTTGTAAACCCTGTCCCATTTAGTGTAACCGTATCAAGACCAATGTGAATCAAAACGACCATGCCAACTTCATTTTCTAACATAATAAAGTGTCTGGTTGGGGCAATTTGTTTGATTTTTCCAGAAAATGGCGCATAAACCTTCCCAGAAACCGGTATAATGACAAAGCCTTTTCCCATTAACCCGTATGAAAACGTGCTATCGGGCAAATCTTTAAGCGGCAAAAGCGTTCCTGCTATAGGAGTATTTAATTTGATTTTTTTCTTTTTTATAATTGGATTCCTCGCATGTTTTTTACTAAATCTTTTTTCAAGTTCATTAACAATTTGTGCATGTTTTTCTTCTGTTAACAAAACTTTTTTAGCAAAAATTATTACAGAAATTAGCAGCATACTTGCCGGAAAACCAAACATGCATAATTTAAAAATCATTTGTCCATGATTAGTAATGCTAGATGCAGTTGCACCTGTCGTCATCCCTGCCATAACGGCAACTAAAGAAACAAACCAATTCGACAAGGCACCACCAAGCTTATCAACTAGTGGTCTTACAGATAAAGTTAAGGCTTCATCACGGTGACCTGTTTTAAGCTGTCCATATTCCACAGCATCAGAAATAATCATCAAAACTACTAAAAATGCTAAAGGCTGCGGAATAAAAAATAATTCAGCTCCTGTCAAAACAATGGCCAGAGAACCATTTGCCAAGAAGAATACTAAAATTCCTATAAGCATTACACTGATACAAATATAGAATAAACGTTTACGATTAAACTTTTTAGCTAGTGATGGGAACAAACCAACAGAAATCAAACCGACAATAGTATTGATCCCATACAAAATCGTATAACCATGAGCATTACCTAAAATATAAGAGAAATAATACAGCTGCAAGGCATTTAATGTATTAACGCCTAAGCCATAGAACCAATAAGCTAGTGCAAGCCACATTAATTGATCATTCTTAGCCAAAACCTTGAAAACTTGACTAAGGGTGGTCTTTTCTTTATTTTCACGCAATTTTGATTTTACTTCATGCGTTCCTATTCCGACTGAAATTGCGGAAGCAATACCAATTACGGCCACAATAAAAGCAAACCAAAACCAGCCTTGTTTATCACCATTTGGATTAGTTTTGTTTTGTGAGAAAAACAATACAATTGGCATAATAACCACACCAACAATGTTGGCCCCAATCGTTGATCCAATTCTGGCGAAAGTAGCCGTTTTTTCACGTTCATGTGAATCAAGTGAAAGAGCAGGAATCATTGACCAAAATCCTGTGTCTTTAAATGAATAAAAAATATCCATTACTAAGTAAATTATTCCGAAAAAGACAAAATACATAAATGGATTGCTTTTATTAAGCCCACCTAAATCAGTAAAAAGTGCTAATAAAGCAAGCGAACTAATCACGCCGCCAGCTACAACCCATGGCTTAAATTTTCCCCATGGTGTAACAGTTCGATCAATGGCATTACCAATTAAAGGATCAATAAAAACTTCACTGATTCTAATAATCGCAATTAAATTTGTGATCATAAAAATCATTTGACTCGCACCTGATTTAAAAAGGTGCGTTGTTACAAACACGATAAAGTACGTCGACAGAGTCGCGTAGAAAACATCATTGCCGAATGCCCCAAAAGAATAAGACAAACGTGAAATAACCTTCTTTTTCATAATTATCCTCCGCTTATATTTCTGTTAGCGATTACATAATATTCTCTTTTACTAAATATGTCTACAGTTTAGTAAATATTTTATAAAAGATAATTATTATATTTTCTAATCAATCATTGATTTATAAACATTTATAAGTGAATTATATTTTTAGTAAAAAGTTTAGATTAAGTAAAAATATAATTTGTTTTACCAATTTTAAAAAGATTGCTATAATAAGCTTGTTAATAATTTGGAGAGTTGGCAGAGTGGTAATGCACCGGACTCGAAATCCGGCGAACCAGGTTTTCCCTGGCGCGCAGGTTCAAATCCTGTACTCTCCTCAAGCTAAAAAATGA
>NZ_BALY01000033.1 GCF_000615445.1 Lactobacillus hamsteri DSM 5661 = JCM 6256
TTTTATTTATTACAAATTAATCTAAAACGATTACTTTAAGCTGTTAAGCATCTTTAAAGCAGTTTCAGTATCATGAGCCTTAAGTTCATATACATTCTTGCCGTCTTGCCATGCAATAACTGTGTTAAGTGAACCCATATGGTCACCTAAAGTTACATGCAAGTTACCATGAGTTGAAGTTGATGGAACACCATATTGGTTAACCAAAGCAAGAACTTCCTTACCACGGTCAGTTGGATCCTTCTTCATCATGCTGTTTGCTTGGATAACAAATGACCACTTATCCTTGTTCCATTGCAAGTATCTTTGACCTGCGGCACCTTGGATAGTACCTGTAGTGTTATCATCAAGCTTCTTAGTTGGCAAACCTTTTTGTTCAGGTGAATAGTTAATAATGTCTTCCGCATTGCTTGCATTCTTAACTTCCTTCAACACAGCATAAGGTCTTTCATTCTTAACGCTGTCAGAATTGAAGTCTTTAGCAGTATCACCAACGCTGTAGTAAACAGTATTAGTGTCGCCAGAACTTGTGTAGCGAACATTAAGCTTATCTGAACCTGTACCTAAACCATCCTTAGTTGGAAGAAGCATCCCTGGAAGTGCCTTACGCAACTTACCAGTGAAATAACCCATACGATCATGTTCAGGAGCTTGTGATGAAGCCTTTTGTGATGATGAGCTAGAGCTACTGTTACTGCTACTTGAAGATTGTTCCTTCTCGCTACTTTGAGCAGATTGCTTATTAGTATTTTTCTTTACAATTTTTGAGCTTGAGGTTTTACTTGATTGTGAACTGCTTTGGTTATTACCATTAGAACAAGCAGCCAATGATACTGCGGCTAAAATTGCCGCCGCAGTTATACCGAGTTTGTTTTTCATATTAATAAACTCTCCCTTAAATTAATAAACTTTTTCTATATAGGTATTGTAACAGAGTTTAAGCAAACTTTCTTTTAAAAAAGCCTTACGAACTTATAATAAATTTTAAGTATTTGTAATATAAAAAACGACATCCATAGGGATGCCATTTTCATTATCTATTCTTCAATCGCTTAATAATCTTAGTTAAAGTAGCAACTAATTGCTCAATATCTTCCATCGTATTTTCAATACCAAAACTGAATCTTAATGACTCATAAACACGGGGATTATCTTCACCATACATTGCAATTAATACATGAGATGGGTTAAGTGATCCCGCAGTACATGCTGAACCGGCGGCACCTACAATTCCACTTAAGTCTAAATTAGTCAAAAGCACATCGCTCTTAATTCCCTTAAACCAAATATTAATAACTTGAGGAGCCATATTTTCTTCGATATGTCCGTTCACTTCGAAATCAATACCATTTTCCTTAAGGCCATCAACTAAAGCATGCTTGAAGCCAAGATATTTTTCACGATTCGTTTCAATAGCTTCGTTTGAATGGATTTCTGCCGCCTTGGCAAAACCAGCAATTGCAGGGACGTTTTCAGTTCCGGCACGACGCTTTAACTCTTGGTCACCACCTTGCAAGTATGATGGCAAATCGATTCCATTGCGTTCATATAAAAAGCCAAGAAGCTTAGGACCATTTAATTTATGAGCTGAAGTAGATAAAAGATCAATCTTCATATCTTCAACATCGATTGGTACTTCACCATAAGCCTGAACAGCATCTGTATGGAACCACGCATTTGTTGGAGCTACAATTTCACCGATTTCTTTAATAGGTTCAAGACTACCAACTTCGTTATTAATCATCATAATTGTTACCAAAATTGTGTCCGGACGAATAGCCTTTTTCAATTCATCGAGATTGATTTGACCATTTTCATCTACGTCAAGATAAGTAACTTCAAAACCCATCTTTTCCAAACGTTGAAGAGGTTTTAAGACAGCCTCATGTTCAATTTTGGTAGAAATAATATGCTTGCCTTCATTTTGACGAAGCATGGCTGTTTGCATAATTGCGGTATTATCACTTTCGGTTCCGCCACTTGTAAAAATAATTTCATTATCTTGAGCATTAATTGACTGAGCAATAGTATGACGGCTTTTTTCAAGAACATTCTTTGCTTCACGGCCATAGTAATTGGTTGCTGAAGCATTGCCAAAAACATTCGTCATCATATCAGTCATAGTTTTAACAACTTCGGGAGCCATTGGACTTGTTCCCGCATTATCAAGGTAAATTCTCTTATTCATTATTTTCATTCCTCGTTTTTGCGCTTTGATTATAAGTATATTACTAAAAGTAAGCATTAGCAATTATCTACTATTGCCAATTAGTTTTAAGTTATTCGTGTTACAATTAATTTAACATAATTATTCAAGAGGTAAAGTAATATGACAAAAATCGGTATTATTGGCGTTGGCCACATGGGAAGCGCCATTATTAAAGGATTGAAAAAGAATCCTAACAATAAAATTATTACAGAAAATCCTGTTAATCCATGCGTTGATAAATTAGCAAAAGAGCTTGATTTTGAAGTTACTAATACAATTTTAGATTTTATGTCAAAAAGGCCAGAAATTATAATTCTAACTACTCCTGCACCTATTACCCTAAAGATTGCAGAAGAGTTAAAAAATATTTCCAAAGATACAATAATTATCTCAGCTGCGGCCGGAATTCTTATTTAGATTTAAAGAAACAACTTCCAAATAACGCAATTGCAAGAATTATCCCTAATACGCCAGTAGCTATTAATGCTGGTACTATTGGACTTTTTCTTTCCTCTGATATTGATCAAAATATTCAAACTAAGATTCATGATTTTCTCGCCCAACTTGGGGATGTAATTGCTGTCAAGGAAAGCCAATTAAGCATTGTTGGTACAATTGGTGGCTGTGGCCCAGCTTTCGTTGATGTTTTTCTTGACGCATTAGGTGATAGTGGCGTTTTAAACGGTCTTCCCCGTGAGTTAGCCAATGAACTTGCATCAAGCATGGTTAAGGGCAGTGCAAGTTTAGCCTATGAGAGCAAGTTAGCTCCATCCCTTCTTCGTGATCAGGTTTGTTCACCTGGCGGTACGACAATTAAAGGTGTCGCAAGTTTAGAAAAAAATAGTTTTCGTCATGCGGTGATTGATGCAGTAAATGCTGCAAACCAAAATTAAACAAAAAAGATTAAGCACTTCAATCTGCTTAATCTTTTTGTATATTTATATATTAAAAATTAATATTCTACTGGCTTATATGGACGATTAATAGCATCAGCCTTAAGGTCTGGAACTTCATCAACCTTTTCCTCTTCAACAGGCTTTTCGTCTTCATAAATGCGAACTGGTGAAACGCCTCTGTCTTCGTTTTCTTCATCTGTATCAACAGGTTGATTATCCATTGCCTTTTTAGTAACCGCAGCTGCAGCAAGTCCTGCTACGATTGACCCGATAGTAAACAAAATTTTCTTTTTACTCATAATATAAGCGCCTCCGTTTTAAAATTTAAATCGCTTTCATACCTATATTATAAACTATTAATACCATAAGTCATTAGTATTGCTATATATTTATAGAAAATTAATTTACTTAGTTTATTTTTAAAACTTTCTTAGCACCACGAGCAAAAGCAAAGTACAAAATTGGCGTACAAATTGCTGTTGACAAGGAATTAATCAAGGTTGCTGGCAAACTAACAAAAGCCGCTACATAAGCAATCTTTAAACTTGTTCCTACCATCAGTGCCTCAATAATTGAAACACAATATGTTGTGAAAATTTTAGTAATACCTGCAACAATGGCCAAAATAATAATATTCTTTTTACTATCTTCATAGTGCATCCCCTTAAAAATCGCGGATAATACACTAGCAACAACGACAACTTCCAACATAGTTAACCATGAAGTAGCCGCATAGCCATTTAGAATATCAAATCCACCTAAACCAATAATTCCTGCTAACATTCCATTACGATAACCTAAAAGCAAAATTGCTACAGCAGTTAAAGTATTACCAAAATGGATAAATGGTCTACCTACCATTGCTGGCACAGGAATTCTTAACACCCAAATGCCAATATAGATAATTGCTGCAAAAAGTCCAGTCATTACCAGTGCTTGCAGTGAATTTTCATCTTTTCTCATCATAAGCTTTTCTCCTTTGTTTATCTCTTAATCTGCTTCATTAGCCATGGCAAAGCCAAAGCATAATTTGGTCCCAAACGCGGATCCTGATTTTCCGTAGCCAAAATTGCTTTTTCGATAAATTCGGCAGCAATTTGCGTTGATTTTTTCAAATCATGCTTAGTCATTAAGACTGATAAAAATGCACTAGCAAACATATCTCCTGTACCAAAATACGATCCGGGCAACTTTGCTTGAACAATTGACCATGGTTTTTGGTTATTAGTAGTCCCTACCATGCCAATCGTATTATCATCCATAGGGATGCCTGTTAATACGATATGTTTAACTGCATATTTTTTCATTAATTGATGAAGCATCTCTACAGCTTCATCGATTGTAAAAATATCTTTATTAGAAGGATTTTCACTCAGCAGAAGTTGCGCTTCCGTCATATTAGGCGTCAAGATAGTAGCCTTTTTTGCTAAAATCTGCATACGCTGAACGTAGTCTTCATCAAGACCGCGATATAGTTTGCCGTGGTCCGCCATTGCTGGATCAAGCAATACGGTTTGATTTTTAGAAACAAAATTATCAATATTTTCATTCCAAAAATCAAGTGCATTAGATCCCAGGTAGCCAAGATAAAGAGCATCAAAATTTATGTTTATTTCTTGCCAATGCTTTATAATTTTTTCCATTTCATTCGATAAATCTAGAAATGTATTATTTCCATATCCACCTGTGTGCGTTGATAAAATTGCTGTTGGCAAAACTGACGCTTTAATCCCGCAGGCTGCGATGATTGGCAAAGCAACTTCAAGTGAAACTTGGCCAACGCATGATAAATCTTGACTGATTAAAATGTTTTTTGTCATTCATCCACCTTCTATTCCCTAATTCATTAAGTAAACTATATCCGCGATCTTTTAGCAAGGTTAATTTTAATAAAAGCACCGTCTCTTTTGCAATTTGAATTTTATACTTTTTCAAATAAAAAAGACAGACCATTAAATGATCTGTCTATATGATTCTTTAGCCTAATTTCAATCCTGCATCGTCACATGCCATTTGCAATACTTTCATTACATGATCACTATGCTCCAAAGCTTTTCTAACCTTTTCCATATCATGATTTTTAATAATCTTGGCAAATTCAACGAATTCTTCATACATTCTATGAGCATGAACTTTATCATCAACGTGGCCTAATTTGTCAGAATTATGATAGATATCAAAAGAATCCATGACACCTGGTGAACCATTGACAACTAAGCTTCCTTTTCACCTTCAATGGTTGAAGTAATCGGACCGCCGACATCTTTAGCAGCAATCGCAACCGCCTTAAAGTCGCCATAATCCATGGTCAAAATTCCTGAAGTATCGACATCACGCTGAATATTAGCCATATAATGAACTTCTTTCGGCATCCCGAACAAGCCGACAATAAAATGAATATTATAGATATTCAAATCCATCAAGGCACCGCCACCCTTTTTAGGGTCAAAAACGGGTTGAATTTTTCCTTCTTTAAACGCATCGTAACGATGAGAATACTGTGAATAGTTCATCGAAACAATTTTAACTGGTCCAATATCTGCTAGTTTATCCTTCAATTCTTTATAATTAGTCAAATATTGATTAGTAATCGCCTCAAGAAGAACTAAATCTTTCTTTAAAGCTAATTCCTTTAATTCTTTAAATTCATCATATTTAATAGTAAACGGCTTTTCACAGATAACGTTTTTTCCTGCTTCTAAGGCCTTTTTTACAAAATCATAGTGTAAAAAGTTAGGTACGGCAACGTAAACAGTATCGGCCTTTGTTTCTTTTAAGGCTTGCTCATAATCAGCATATCTTTCTTTAATGCCATATTCTTTGGCTAACTTCTTTGCCTTTTCCTCACTACGTTTAGTACTATCGATCGCCGTTAATTCAATTTGAGGCAAATCTTTAGTCAATGGTAGCCAATCTTCAACGATAAAACCAGATCCCGCAATTAATAACTTCATTTTTTCTCCTAATCAAAATACTTATTTAAAACTTCTGCAATTCCATCTTCATTATTAGTTTTAGTGATAATTTTTGCACTCTTTTTCACTTCATCAGGCGCGTTGCCCATCGCAACTGAATTTCCTGCTTCTTGCAACATTTGTTCATCATTAAAATTATCACCAAATGCCCACGTATTTTCCAATGGAACGCCGTAATGATTTTTCATGGCTAAAAGAGCTTTTCCTTTATTGATCCCTTTAGCCATTATCTCCAATAAAGTAGCATTCGATTTTACAATGCTTAAATCAGGAAATTCTTCACGTAATTGAGTTTGTAAAGCATCAATTTCTTTTGCATCCCCGATTAACAAAGCCTTGTGACAGGAAGGCAGCTTTTCAATATCAGAAATATTGGCCTTTGTTGACGTGACTTTGACAATTTGCTCTTCTTGGATATTCCCTGGCATTTTAGGTGAAAACCATTGATGTCCTGCATAAACGTTCCAAGCTACATTAGGATATTTTTGCGTAACTAATGAAATAATTTCTAATATATCGTCAACCGGAAAAGAGTGAGATTCAATTATTTCATTATTTTCATCTAATAACATAGCACCATTGTAGGCAATCATTGGATAATTACTTGAGATAGTATCTGCTACAACATTAATTGCTTCCGGCATTCGTGCAGATACCGGAATAAACAAGTCACCAGCTTCGATTCTCTTCTTAATAGCTTCTTTTGTCTTAGGGGTTACTACGTGTTGGTCATTGATTAAAGTACCATCAATATCCGTAAAAATTAAACTTTTCATATTAGCTCCTAATTCTTAATAATCAGTATATATTGTAAGCGCTATATCTATTATAAATATAATAAGCACAAAATAAAAATGTCTATGCTCAAAACATAGACATTTTTATCTTTCTTCATACTTTTTTATAACTTCAAGCATAATCTTACCGTAACGTTTAAGCTTAGCCTGCCCAACACCACTGACTTCTAGAAATTCACTCTCATCATGTGGCATAATCTTGGCCATATCGTGCAAACTGCGATCAGAAAAAATCATAAACGCCGGCACATGTTGTTCTTTAGCAAGTTCTAAACGTTTAGCTTTTAATGCATCATAAAGGTCACCATTTGCAGAAGTATCACGCAAGCCGTTAGCAATCGGCTTTTGTTCACCTTTACGGAAAACTTGCTTTTTACCATCAAGAACATCCCAGCCATTATTAGTAACATGCACAAGCGGATATTGATCACCTGATAGCTCCAAAAAGTTATTGGCAATTAAATAATTAATCAAGCTAACTGCCTCGTTTTGCCGCATCTTTAGCGCGCCATAATGATCTAAACTTTCAGCACCTATTTCTTGAATCTTTTTATTCTTAGATCCAGTAACTGCTTGAGCAACAATATTTTTGCCAAAACGACCATCTAATTCATAAACCATAGCAATTATACTTTTTGCCTGACTTGTGACATCAATTAGTTTGCGATTATCTAGACAATTGGAGCACTTGCCACATGGTGGGCAATCCTGTCCAAAATATCGAACAATGAATTGCTGAAGGCATTCAGATGTATTAGCATATTGGGTAACTGCCGCTAATTTAGTAAATTGGATTTTCCGATATTCATCATCCAAATCAGATTGTTCAATAAACCAACGATATGTACGTAAATCTCCAGGATGATAGATTAAAAGCGCTTGACAGTCAGCGCCATCTCGACCGGCTCTACCTGCTTCTTGGTAATATGATTCAATATTTCGCGCGCTATTAGCATGAATAACAAAGCGGACATTGCTTTTATCAATTCCCATGCCAAAAGCATTTGTAGCCACGATAACTTGAATACGATCAAATTGAAAATCATCCTGAACTTCAGTACGTTTATCCGTATCCATTCCACCATGATAAGCAGCAACAGAAATGCCTCTTTTAGATAAATAATTAGTCAAATCTTCTACTTTTTTACGCGTGTTAGTGTAGATAATACCGGCTTCTTCGGAATGAGCCTTAATATAATCATAAATATAAAGATCCGTATCTTTTGGTGAATTAACTACTTGAAAACTTAAGTTAGGACGCGCAAATGAAGTAATAATAAAATTTTCTGTTGGGATGTGCAATTGGGATGCAATATCTTTTTGAACCGCCGGGGTAGCAGTTGCTGTTAAAGCTAAAATGTTAGGTTTACTCTTTAATGAGCTAATTCCATCATAAATTTGCCGATAAGCTGGTCGAAAATCATGTCCCCATTGAGAGATACAGTGAGCTTCGTCAACAGCTACAAGATCAACATCAATAAAGTTTAACTGATAACGGAAATAATCCATTGCTAACCGTTCAGGCGTCATATAAAGAAGTTTGATTTTTCCTTCATAAGCTTTACGCAAAATTGGATTTACTTCTTCCTGAGGCGTTGTTGAATTAAGCGCCGCAGCCTGGATACCGTTTTGATTCAAAGAATCAATTTGATCTTTCATTAATGAAATAAGCGGCGAAATTACTAAAGTTAAACCAGAATTTATTAATGCTGGAATTTGATAACAGATAGATTTTCCGGCTCCGGTTGGCATAACAGCTAAAACATTTTTTCTTTGTAAAACAAGATCGATTACTTGTTCCTGCCCTGGGCGAAAATTCGTATATCCAAATGTGTTTTTGAGAATTGTTTGTGGATTTATCATATCTTTATTAAAACTTGTAGGACAATTTTTTGCAAGATAACAAAAGAGAGATAGATTTAACTTATCTCTCTTTTGTTAGTTTATTTTTTCTTTAAATCATAAAGATAAGATTGAAAATCACCTGATACTTGCATCATTTTTTGATTCCAACCATTTAATTGATATGGCTGACGAAGTCCAATTTTTTCTAAGAAATTCCCATGCAATATATCTTTATCATTAACAATATATTCAGAACCGAAATCTATATTTGATAGTTTAATATAGTGGTCCAAAGTTTCATTCGGACAAGCCAATTTTCTATAAAAACCAATTACTTGTTCATTGTTATCACTGACGCTCCAAGAATAAATATTCTTATCATCCCCAATTGCTAATAATTGGTTAAACTGTCCATTAACTAAAAGATCACGCTTTTCTTTATACCAAGAAATATGATTTTTTATTGTCTCTTTTTCCTGATCGGTTAATTTGCTTAAATCTAGCTCATAACCCAATGGGCCAAATGAATTGAAGTCTTGTCTAAAAGCTAAACTAGTTTTTCTTCCAGTTTGATGATTAGGAATTGCTGAAACATGATTACTAAAAGTAGACAATGGATAGGCAAGCAAAGTTCCTGTCATAATATCAAGACGCTCACCTGCATCACTATCATCACTCGGCCAGATTTGAGGACTATAAAACATAATTCCCAAATCATACCGTCCACCACCACTTGCACATCCCTCAATCAAAAGATTAGGGAAAGTACTTAGCAATCGATGATACAAATCGTAAACTCCTTGAATATAACGATAGTAAAACTCTCCTTGTGGTCGATCATTTTCAGCTAGATAGGGAGAATATGCTTCTGAAATATGACGATTCATATCCCATTTAATGTAATCAACCTTAACAGAGTTAAGTATTTCACTCATTTGATTAAAAATATTGTCGACCACTTCTGGATTGGCAAAATCTAAGACATATTGATTTCTTCCAATTGCGGCTCTCTTAAAGGGATGACGAACTACCCAGTTAGGATGCTCTTTATAAATAGGTGCGTCTGGTGAAACCATTTCTGGTTCAAACCATAATCCAAATTGCATCCCTAATTCATGAATTTTATCACTAAAATGATTAAGTCCTAATGGAAATTTCTCACTATTAACTGTCCAATTGCCCAATGAACTTGCATCATCATTTCTCTTTCCAAACCAGCCATCATCTAAAACAAAACACTCTATGCCTAATTTCTTTGCTTCCTTTGCCAAGCTTAATAATTTTTGTTCATTAAAATCAAAATATGTTGCTTCCCAATTATTAATTACGATTGGACGCTTAGCATGAAGCCATTCTTCAGCAATAACATGATACTTTGTAAAATGATGTGTTTCATTCATCAAGCCGTTATATCCTGCATCCGTGTAAAATAAAACTGCTTCAGGAGTAGTAAAACTCTTTCCAGGATCTAACTGCCAACTAAAATATTGAGAATTAATTCCTGTAATTAATCGGCTGGTATGCCATTCATCAACTTGAACTTGACTAACAAAATTACCTGAATAGATCAAATTGCTTGCAAAGATTTCTCCATTATTATTTGAAATATTTTTATCAATTAAAGCAATAAATGGATTAGCCTGATGACTAGAAGCTCCACGTAAAGATTCTATTTTAGTAATTCCTTGTTCTAAAGGACGAATCTTAATATGACGTTCCTTAATCCATGCTCCAGATAATTGCAAAAAATTATAATTAGAGTCTGGAAGATCTAAAACTGCACTCTGCATGTTTTCAACGTTATATGTCTTATTGCTTATGTTTGATATGGTAGCTTTTCTAACTATCGCGCCTGTATCATCAAAAATTGTATATGTAAGTTTAAGCTCTAAAGCATGATCGTCATCTTTTAAATAAATAATTAAATTTTCAGCATTTATGCCATATGAAGCAGGAGAATCTTCTTTTCTCGGCTTTCCTGTATTAACTTCAAAATGGCCGTATTTAAAATCCGGATAAATTATTTCTTGACTTAATTTTATATCTAATGCACCTTCACGAAAATCCGACGTACCAAAAACAGGATACTCTTGCATTCGATCGCCTAATGAAAAATCTTTCATTTTCAGATCATATTCAGTAATTTCCGCTCCTCGATTAGAATGATCAGAAAGATATTCCAATTCTGATATGCTAATTTTTCCTAATGTCTTACCGTAATACAAATGTCCTAATTGTTTATTAGGCATAATATAAAATAAATAACTTACTTTTTCATTATAGAGATGAAAAAATTTATCTTTAATTATATCGATCATATTTTCTTACCCTATTTGATGAGACTTCGTTCATTTCGACTTTGCTGCCATAATCTTTTAACAACAAAACCTTTTTATCATATCCAGCAGTGAAAATAGTCATCACAGTTGTATCAATGCCCTTCTGTTTCATAAACTCTGGATCAAATTCGATTAATTTATCACCTTGTTTTATTTCATTGCCTTCTTGGGCAAAAGCGGTAAAGCCCTCACCATTAAGATCAACTGTATCTAATCCAATATGAACTAACACTTCAATGCCATCTTCAGTTTTTATACCAATTGCATGTTTAGTTTTAGGTAGGCTGACAATTGTTCCAGAAATAGGAGCAACAATCGTGGAGTCATTAGGCTGGATAGCAAAACCATCACCCATCATTTTTTCAGCAAAAACAGGATCTTTTACATCTTCCAGTTTTGTCAAAATTCCGCTTACTGGTGCTACTACGTTAAATTCTTCTCTTTTCTTCTTTAAAAATCCAAACATATTAATTCTACTTTCTATATCTTAATTGATTAATTTTTGCTTTATAACTTGCTTCACCACAATGACTAGTAATAAATATGTGATTGTTTTTGTTGTCAGTAAAGACTCTCATGGAAAATACATCTTTTCCATCATTTAAGAATATTTCTGCAGAAGAAACATCTTGCAAAATTCTTACTTTTATTTTCTTATTTAAATCTAAATGACAGCTTCTTTCTGCCCCATAAGCTTCAGAAATTGGCAAACCACAATGCCCACGATTTACTATAAATTCCTGTTTTTTATGATTAAAAATCAAGCGTAAATGGTCAGTGTTGTCTTCATTTGCAAACAAATCAAGGATCGTATCATAAGCTTGAGTACAATCGAGCTCTAATTGAATATCACGGCTATTGCTTTTACCCGCTTCGAGCTTAATACTTTCTTTATTTGTTTTGCCTTCAATTAAAAATTGCTCTTGATACAAATCTTTTATTTCTTTAACTGGTTTTTGAATAATCACGCCATCTTTCACTTGCAATTCTCGTGGAAAAATCATGCATCCCGTATAATGAAACTTTTCTGTAGGATACTTTGTTTCAGGAAGTCCCATCCATGCAATTAAGAGTCTTCTTCCCTTTGAATCTCGCATAGTTTGCATAGCATAAAAGTCAAAACCTTTATCCAGTTCATGAAATTCACCACAATCAAATTGCCCATTTTCCAAATTAAGATGATTACCGATCAAATAGCCGTTTTGATAGATATTTCTATATTTGTTATTACTAGTTTCAAGGCCTTGCGGACAAAATTCTAAAATGCCGTGATTATTAATCTCATAATAATCTGGGCATTCCCACATGTAGCCAAAATTATTATGATCTGCTTTAATTTCGCCAACGATTGACCACTTATGTAAATCAGAGCTTTTAATCAATAAAGCCGCACCTGTTAAATTCTCACGCTGAATTCCTAATACTGCGTAATAAATTCCATTCTTTTTAAAAATTTTCGGATCACGAAAATGTCCTGTATATCCTTTTAACGGACCTTTTAACAAAGGTGTCATCCATTTTTTAACTTTATTGTCTTTATCCATCATGGCGCCAACTTGATATGGAACACGATGCCAATCATCTTCGCTTTCCGTATTCGTCCATGTGTTTCCTGTATACATTAGAAATAGTCTATTATCTACGGGCAAAGCGCTGCCTGAATATGTGCCATGTTTATCCAAAACCGTGTCACTTTCAATGCCAGCGCCTAAATCTTGCCAATCAATCAAATTTTTTGAAACTAAATGTTTCCAACCATGTTGCGTATAATGTGGATTTTTACTAAAAGCTAATGGAGACCATTGATAGAACAAATGATACTGATGATTAAAATACGAGAACCCATTTGGATCTCCCAAAGATCCACTTTCACTTTCAACATGATAATTTTGTCTATACGGACTTTGATTAGTTAAATCAATTTCGTTAGTAACAATATTGCTAGGAACGTCCGCTAAATGTTTAACCATATTAATAAAATTTGCTCTACGATTCGTCATTTTTATTGTCCTTATTTATTTTTATCCGGATTAATAAATTTAGCCATTACTAATGAAAAGATACAACCAAATACTAATCCAATTAAGTTAGCGATAAAGTAATTCAAGTAACCATTATTTTGTGGAGCTGCAATTGCAATTCCTGTCAAGCCAGTTGTACCAAAGGCAACAGCGGTTAATTTAGTGAGGTAAACATATGCACCAGCAATTGCTCCGCCGATACAACCACCGATTAATGGATATTTCTTAACTAAATTAATACCAAAAATTGCTGGTTCTGAAATACCGAATAAAATTGAGAAGAATGCAGAAATTGAAATTTCCTTTGCTTTCTTATTCTTGCGGTTCAAAATGAAGTAAGCAATAACGCCTCCACCTTGACCCATCAAGGCTACTGACATAAGTGGATTTAAGAAATCATGCCCCGTAGTTGCAATTAATTGTGTTTCTACAGCACCAAACATGTTATGAAGTCCAGTAATAACGATAAGTTGTTGAACACCTGAGAATGCGGCATAACCAAATACACCCAAAGTGTTAGCTACCCAAAGAAGAGCTGTAGTAATCCAATTTGAAAGAGTAACTCCAATTGGCCCAACGATTAAGAATAATGCCAATGATGAAATTAAGATTGTAAGCATTGGAGCTAATACAAATTGAATAACTCCTGGTAAGTGCTTTTGGAAATAATTATCAAGCTTAGCAACTAACCACCCCATAATTAAAGCAACAATAATTTGACCACCAAAACTAGTCATTGAAACATGCCAGCCGAAGATATTGGCAATCATTGGCTTTGCTGCTTTTGTAGCCACATCAGCCATTGATGGTAATGATTGTGACATCATTACAGTACCAATTGCCAAGCCTAAAACAGGTCGACCACCATAACGCTTAGTTGCGGAATAGGCAATAATTAATGGAAGCATTGCAAAGATTCCGCCAGCACCTATTCCAATAATTTGACTGATTCCTGAAATACCAGGGAACATTTTTACTAAAGCTTCAGGTCCAAAAATTCTCTGCGTTAGCAAATTGTTTAAACCAATTAAAATACCACCGGCCAAGATTGCTGGTAAAACTTCAGTAAATACCCCTGTTAAATCATCCAGAAATTCTTGGAATAAATTACGCTTTTTACCATCCTTATTGTCTTTTTCAGGAGTATCTCCTGTATCGTCTTGATTTGTTTGTGCAGGAATTCCTGTATATTTAACGAAATATGCAGTTGCTCTATCGACAAGTCCAGGTCCGATAATTAATTGAAGCTGATTACTTGTAGTATTTAAATTAACTCCTTTTACCAATGGCAATTCTGATAAGCCATCAGTATTTACTTTTGATACATCTTTTAAATTGATGCGTAACCGTGTTGCACAGTGAAATGCTTCTACAGCATTATCTTTTCCTCCAATAGCAGGAATAACAGCATCTGCTATTTGTTTGAAATCTTTTTCTTCGTTTTTCATTGCGATTCTCCCCTATCTATTAACGTTTTGAAAAATAGATTGTTAAATATAAATATGTTTTATTTCTTTAACTGTCTATATCATATACACGCGCAATCGCTTTCACAATATTATATTGTTGTTATGATATGTTAAAATGTTGCATAGGTGATTTAAATGAAATATTATCGTTGGGGATTTAATAATCAAACATATAATGATCAGTTTTATATTTCTTCAGGCGGCTTTGAAAAACCGCATCCCAAGCACAGTTATGGACCTATGGGACGTTCAGGATATATGATTCACTGCATAACTGGAGGACATGGAATATTTAAAAGCAATGGAATAACATATCATTTAAAAGAAGGGGATATGTTTTATATTGAGCCCCATAAGACGACTTATATGGAAGCAGACGAAAAGGATCCTTGGACTTTTTACTGGGTCAGATTTGTAGGCAATCTTGTTCCTAAATACATGAATCGAATTAATCTATCTAGTAAAAATGCTGTTATGAATCAAAACGATCTACCTACTGTTTTTCAAGACGTGATTGATATAGTTGAATATTCTAAAAATACTGGGCCTAGAGATTTTTATTATCAATCTAAAATGTTGAATATTCTAAATTCATTGCAATTACATTATCCTAAACCTTCACTGCATAATAATATTCCAACTGCTACGGATATCTACGATCGCGCATTGCGATACATTTCAAATAATTATGAAGAACAAATTAGCGTTCATGATTTAGTTAAGTATTTAAATATTGACCGTTCATATCTCTTTAGAATTTTTAAAAAATACAGTCATACCAACCCGCAAGATTTTATTACTGACTATAGATTACGTAAGGCTAGTGAAATGCTTAAAAGTAAAGAAAACAATATTGAATATGTAGGACTATCTTGTGGTTTTGTTAGTTATCAAAGCTTTTTTTAGATTTTTCAAGAAAAAATATGGAATTTCTCCTAGTGATTACAAAAAGAAATATTTAAATTAAATAATATCTGTGAATTAATAATAAAAACCGCTACAAAGCCCGATATTACAGCATTCTTAGCAATGTTTCATATATTTGGATAAAAGAACCGCTGAGTATTAACATCTTTTATATTATTTTGATTATTTTTGTGTTTCACGCGTAAAAGTGTAAGCGTCAAATAACCGAGCGTCTGTTTTAATTCTCATTTTTCAGGTATTCTTATCTCATCATATTTATGGAGGCGATTTATGCTTGAAAAAACAGCCCATTGTGGCACCAAATCATCCGGTTAGACCTAAGAAAACCCGTCCGTCACGCAATAATCTTTGCTGAAGCAGACTTGCTTACATCAATATCAACTACACCTTTCATCATTAGCCTCCAAATCCAGCAGTAGAACATTTTTGTTTAAGAAATCGGATCTAATTTTCTAAACTCGGCATTAAAATGCCCACATTCTTCGAAGAGATTGCCAAACACTTAAGCAAGTTTGATATACGACATCAAGTGTCTAAAAAGCACTAGGCATATTGTTTTACTGCTATCTTAATTCTACAAGAAAACAAAAATAGCGAATCAATTATCTCGTCGGATAATCCATTCACTATTTAGCTTAAAATGTTTGGTATTCGCTTAAAAATCCCGAAAAAGATATTGATATGGCTATTGCAATTACAGATGGGGCGCTTAAGTCAAAGCGTGTTCCTGAATACACCAATATCGGGCGCAAGCTAGGAAATCTAACAACTCAGTTTATTCGCACCTATCTTGATACGCAGAGCCAGAAACGTGTTTATTTAGCCAATTTGTACAAACGTGCTACCAATCTGCACATTCGGCGTTTCAGAAGCCCATATTGATATTACTTCTATATATTTTTTGGCTTAGTCTTTTCAACATGATTTCGATAATATTTATTAAATTGATCCATTTCGTCTTGATGAGTAGCCCTTGTTTTAACTTTGGGCGATGGATTTTACTAACTAAAAAATGCTGTCAGCCCATTCAGGCAATAGAGTAGCCACGATTTGAACATTATTCTCAATCATGCCTTTATCATCATCACTATCAACGCTACTCATTGAGCGGTAATCTACTTTACTACCATTTTCAGTATTATTGCTGTTCAAAGTAGCTTGAACACTTTGAAATTCTTTCTTGAAATCTTTAACGTACGATTTTTCCATAGCTGTTCTTCCTCCCAATTCACAAACATATGTTTCTAATGGGATGGAAACTACAAGTATTCATAGGCTTATTTGTGATACTTTCGTTTTCTCTTAAATTCTGCTCTTAATTTATCTAACCTTATTCGCATGATCAAAACGATTAAAATTATCTGCTTAAATTACTGATAATACTTGACTTAGGGTAGAAAACAAAACATGATGAATACAATACTCTTATTGCAATCAGCATATCTCACATATGTTAGATCTAATTTGTTTTTTAATCCATAATAAATTCTATTCGTTTTTTGATCTGTTTAAGAGCTTTTTCAAATCTATCTTGATTATCCTTATCAGGCTCAACATTCTACAGGATTTCTTTTTGTCTTTTTAACTTGCTTTTTTAAAAAATTAATACTAAAAACCTCTAGGAAATCAATACAATGTCATTAAGTTAAGACATTGAAGTGGAAACTGTATCGTCATTTTTAATAAGCAGTGTAGATGAAACTATAAACCGCAAGTTTGATTACATAAAAATTTAACACCATAATACTTCTTAACATTTCCTAAAATTAACAATTTTGTAATTCTGTTGCCAAATATATAATTTACAATATTAATATCATTTGAAACCCTGATTGGGGCCATTCTAATATAAAGGAGAGTCATTTTAACGATGAAGAAACTAATCCTTTGGGGTGCGATTTTTGCAATGTTTGTTTTAGGTGGTGGAGGTGCCGGCGCTTATATTAGCCATGCCAATAACGGGCGGCAAAACATACCGACAAACAATACTACGAAGACTAAGAATCGAAATCCAAATTCTGAGAGTACTGATAAAACTGGTAAAAAGAATGATCCTTCTGATCCAAGTGATGCAAATTCTAGTACTGATCAAGACAGTACTTCTTCTAACTCCAGCAGTGAGGATAAAGATCAAAAATCAAAAAACGAAAGTTCTTCTTCCTCTGATGAAGATAAGCAAAGTGATCAATCAAATAGTGACGAAGACAGTAGCGATAAGGAATCCAACACTGGCGATAGCACTAATGATAACAGCGATAACGGTAATAATTCTAAGTCTGATACCGAATCATCGACTCAATCAAGTACTACTCAATCTTCAAGTGCTACAGAATCCAACACTGACGATGCTGACAAATGAAACTATGTAAAAAGCCCGCGAAATGATACATTCTCTGTCAAGTAGACAGTAGAATTACATAAAGTTTTTTGTCCTCAGTTGATTATTAATCAGCTGAGGATTTTTTTGCTTCTTTAATTTTCTTTTTGTGTATCTTTTGCCAGTATCTTTCTATTCGATGATTTGGTGGAATAGTGTCCCCGCAATGCTTAAAGGTTTCATTGATAAAGTGATGAAAGAAGGAAAAGAATTATCCCATACTGTAAATAAAACTAGCATTCATGGCGAATTAACTAATATTAAACATACTTATGTCCTCACCACTTCAACTTCACCAACTTTTTATGTCAAACTCTTTTTGGGAAATGGTATTATTTAACGATTGAGTATTTTCAGCGAAGAACTTATGTTGCTTATTATATTGTTCAACTTGAGATTTAATCACTTGCTCTATCCGAGTTTTACTTTCTTCAACGGCTAATAAAGCCTTATCACGTGGAAGCAAATTGGTATTATGCAAATCATGAGTGATTTCTTAGTTAAGACTCTTTTCAGCTTCAACTGTTCCTATATCCTTGCCCTTATCCATATTTACCAAGATATTTTCTGTTTCAAGATATGAATCATTAACATCCCTATAATCTATTTTTTACCACAGCAACAGAGCAATCTTCTTGACCGTTGGAGAAACTGTAATTAGGTATTAAAGGATTAACTAATGGCTTAAAACGATTAGTCTTAAAATTATACATCCGCTTATTAGCTTGCTGATACTCTTCTGAGTGCTTTTCCGAAGCAAAGCTAGCATGATCCATTTGTTCAGATTCAGTCTTATCAAGCATAGTTTTGACTGCATTCTGCTTTTTATCTTTAATATCTTTCAAATAGTCTTCGTATTGTGGAAGAACTACATTATCAAACTCAGTATCGGACAATACACCTTCCATTTTATTGCCCCAACGATTCATCATCTTTAATTGAGAATTGATAGGATTGATAAATAGGGAAAGTATAGATGTAAATCTGGTCTTTATCGTTATTAACAATATATCTACTGGTTCAATAACATCAAATGTTGAAAAATTTATAAAATGTCTAACTTTTTCGGCTCACTACATCATCTCTCTTTTTACTTTCATTATATAATCATAGATATGCTTGGTAAGTATTTATATAGAATAATTAAAAATTGTTTAATCTATCTTTTTTATTTCTATATTCAGATATCAACGAATCATTCTCTTCTTTTCGATCAGTTGCACATGCTTCAGAAATAATCTTAACAATTCCTAATCCTAGCGAAATACCAATTGTAATCGCACCAATGCTTGTAACAAATTTTTTCATATTTTGGTCCTCAACTTTCTAAATGAATTATATGCTAAAAACATTATTAATTAAAAAAGAAAATCAGATACTATATTTTTTTATATTTACACATCATTATTCATGATGATAACGAAAGGTTAACAACATGATTATTGCATTTCATCGAAAAAATGTTATTTCTAACATAAGAGATAATGTTAAAAATCAACAATTTCATTCACAAGCAGAAATTGCTGATCCCACTTTGTCTGATAATGAAAGCAAAAAATCGTAGCAAGTCTATGGAACAGGAAAAGTACTAAATCGTACAAAATATTAAATTTTATAATTACTCAATGCTTAAATTTAATTGCCTGCATCTTACCCACAAAATTAGAAATAAAAGGCCGCACTTCTTCTTTACCTCCTTCAGCCTTTATAACGTGCAATCATTATAATCAATTAGATATTTTACCGATTAAACGTCTTGCATTAAGAAATCACAAAAGACTCTACTTCATTGTTAAAGATACAAATTTAGTGATGCATTTTCCAATTGGATTTTTAGTGCGTAATGCAGATAGCATCCCTCTTACCTATAACACTCACTATTTAGGTCGGGAATTGCCAAAGCATCTATCAAAAATTATTAATAATAAATCATGGATACTAATTTATCCTGAACAGGAACTATGGTTCAATTATCGCAAACCCCGTCCTTTAGCTAAGGGTGCCTATTACTATGCAGCCAAATTAAATGTTCCCATTATTTCTTGCTTTGTTGAAATGCAAAACAGACATAGTAAAGAATTATTTCATCGTCAATTTTATAAACAAAAATTGACTCTCCATATATTAGATACAATATATCCTGATCCTAAGTTAACAATTTCTCAAAACACTAAACTAATGATGCAAAAGGA
>NZ_BALY01000032.1 GCF_000615445.1 Lactobacillus hamsteri DSM 5661 = JCM 6256
GATTATCTAGTTCCTTTTTGGTTGGATAAATTTATCCTAGTTTTTACGCTTTTTGTCTCCAGCTAAGCTAATTAAAGCCGCGAGTGAAGCGAGTCCTAAACCGAGCAAGCCGAGTTCATTTGCTTTTTCGCCAGTTTGAGGAAGAGCTTGTCTCTTGTCGGCGTTAGTACCGATGTTGTACTTCTTAGCTCTAGTGTAGTTTTCACTTAATGGAGACATATTTGAAGTAGTAACGTGCTTCTTCTTACTGTTTGCATCAAGATTCTGTGCATGTGTTGATGCAGTTTGACTCCAACGCTTGTTGTCACGTGACTTCTTATTATTCTTTTCATGAGCAACAGGAGCAGTCTTTGAAGACTTGTTTGGATGAGTCTTCTTAGAATTCTTATTCTTGTGACTAGGGTTGTTAGAGTGCTTCTTGTTTGGAGTCTTGCCATCTTCATGCTTTTCAGTAGAAGGAGTTTGAGGTTTATCTTCAGGAGTCTTCTTGCCACCATCATCTGATGGAGTAGGTGGGATTGAATTATTAGGTTTATCTGGAGTTGGCTTTTCAGGGTCCGGATTTGGTTCAGGATTGCCACCATTGTCATTATTATCTCCACCATCAGGAGGAATAATAGTAGATCCTGCTTGCTTGGTGTAGTGAATAGTGATTTTTACGTTAGCAGGTTGTTGGTTGTCTTCGACAGTAACCTTAACGGCCTTAACTTCACTATGATCATCTGAAACATCAGAAGCTTTCGTCTTAGTCATGTCAATGTCGTAACCATCAACGTGAGTAGAATGAGTAGGGAATTCTGAATTATCAAGACTTGAAGTCCAACCAGTAATAACATCTTCATTTGTTTGATTGTCGTGGTAACCTTCAGGAGTCAAAGTCATTTCAACCTTGTCGTCTGATTTAACAGGATTGCCATTTTCATCAACATAGTGAACAGTTTCAGTGACTTTCATTGGTTTATTGTGTTGAAGTTCACTATGTTTCTTCTTAAGAACAACAGTTACATCAATATTTTGATCATCATCAGTTGCGTAATAAGAAACAGGCTTAACTTGCTTATTGTCCTTATCGAAGTCATCAACCTTGGAGTTATTTTGGTCAGTATGATTTGCAGAGATTGCAAAGAAATCATCAAATTCAGGAATAGCAAAAGTAGGGAATTCATTACCGTCTTTAGTTGTCCAGCCAGTTACAACATTCTTGCCTTTTACTTTATCGAAGTAACCTTGAGGAGTAAGAGTGATTGTCTTAGTACTTTCAGCAGTCGTATTACCGTTTTTATCTGCAACAGGATGACCAGCTTCGTCTACGTAATGAATAGTTTCGGTTACGTGGATAGGAGTAGTACCAGGCATATCTTTGTTAAATGGCTTAGTAGTATCATGCTTCAAGTAAATATAGATGTCTTTTGGCGTATCTTTAGTCAAAGTCATCTCTTTAGTTACTGAAGTTGATGGTGTTTCTGCTAAAATCCATCCAGCATCTGCGAAGTTCCATGGAGTTTTGTTGTTAGGGAAGATTGGGTCATTGATGTGACCGTTATTATGATCAACGTTGTGGCTGTTGTTATCGATTGCCTTACCATCTTCAGGTTTATAGCCAGAAGTCTTCTCACTATCATTTACATCAATGTAATGAATGTGAGTTTCGTATTGCTTGTTGTAGTGGATGGTAAGAGTTATATCTTTTAATTCTTTACTTAGATCGACAGTTACAGCAGAAACATTTTCACCAGTAAGGACATCCGTTGGATTACTCTTATCATTCTTAGTGGCATCTTTATCTAAGTCATAACCTTCAACACCAGTATCCGCAGTACCAAATTGGATTTGATCGCCGTTCTTAGTAAAGTCACCTTCAGGAGTCCAAACAATATGATCATCACCAGTTACTTCATCATGATAACTATCGTCAGTAGTCTTAAAGGTAATAGTTCGCTTAGTTGTATCTTTAACATTCTTAGGAAGAGGATTACCATCTTGATCAACGTAGTTAATAGTCTCATTAACTGTCTTAGTTTGTTTGATAGGTGTATGCTTGTGCTTAAGGTAAACGTAAAGGTCGGATGGAATTTGATTAGTTAAGGTGTGTCCCTTAATTTCAGGACTTTGAGTTACGAATTCCCAATCATCTGGATATTGCCAAAGATTGCTTGAGAAATCGTCTCCAACGTGACCATTGAAAGTAAAGTTGTGCTCGTTATTATCAATGGTTTTACCATCAGTTGGTTTAAGATTTTCAGCAGCCTTATCAACATCAACATAGTGAACCGTAACGTTACCGTACTTAGGAACCATGTAAATGGTCTTTGTTAAGTCATTGTCCTTATCACCAAAGGTTTCATCGGTACCAATTTCATCAGAAACCGTTAACTTAGAATTAGGATTCCCCGTGACTACAAGAGTGTAGTTTGGATACTGTTTCTTAAGTCCTTCCATAATGGCATCATACTTCTTACCAATCGTGTCGGTGTCCACGGTATGATCTTGACCAATTGGGGTTGTGGCAATCTTATCGGTTGGATCACCATAACCCAGTAGAGTGGAACCTGTTAATACCTTCATTTGCTGACCATTCTTATCTTCAAGAATGACTTGGTAATTAACTTTCCTTCCTTTCTTAAGGTAAACATAGTAATTCTGCTCTGAAGAGGAACCGGTATAATAAGCAGGATAATTCCCATTATATTCGCCAGTCGACTGGTCCGAAGCATAAATATCAAAGGGATGCTGACCAGTTGTTTCACGATCACGTTGAACAAGGTAATAGCCCTGGTCAGCTAATGCTTTCAGGATTTCATTATCCTTGGCCGTATTGTCGAAAGTAAAGTCCTTACTAATTGCCGATACCACTCCTGATCGGTTGTCATCATAACCAGGAATATCCGTTAATTCATTACCCGCATTTACTTGCTGACTGTACTTAGTACCTGGAGCAAAGTTAAAGCCATAATCTTCTTTTGCCTGATTAATATCCATTGGCTCAACACCAGTAACATCGATATAATGGATTGTAACCTTATTTTGCTGATCTTCGCTATTTTCTGGACTGATTGTCGCATAGTGGAAATTTATAATTTGCGGATTAGGATCACTACTTTGATCAGCATTATAATCCGTGTCATTGTAGATGAATCGATCTGCATTATTGATATTTATGAACTTATTGCCGTCTTCATCAGTGACAACCGCTGAATTTGGCAGTCCGTCGACACTGATTTTCCAACCATTATCCACATTACTAATCTGGTAGCTGAACCCAGCATCACCCGGTGTCTGGTTAGTTAGGTAGTTCAGCAGTTGTAATAATGCTGCATCCCCAGTAGTATCACTATCAGTTTGTTCCGGATTCTTATTAGGATCAAAAGTATGGGTGAGAACAATCTTTTTCCCAGAGCCGTCTGCAGAAGACAGGGTTACCTGTTGGATATAGTGACCGTTTCGCGTATATAAGTTAGTCTGAATTGTAGCATCTACCATGTTCGAATTATTCTGATCGAGATGCGGATAAAGCGGAGTAACCTCACCCGTTTCTGGATTAGAAATATCGGTATTCGGTAGTGTTCCATAGCTATTGAATGAATGAATGTCTTCAACAGATAAGATTGGTAATTGACCGGCCTTCCCAGACATCTTATAAATATAGTCAAAATGACCGGCTTCAGCCAAGTTTAATAAGTGCTGCAGACTTTCTTGGTCAGCATCCTCGTCCTTCATCTGTTGCTTAATTTGGTCAATTAGCTTTTGTTGGAGCGCCTTATCTGAAACGATTGCTTTTGGCATTGCATAATCCTTGAGCAAGTTGTTATAAGCAAATGGGTCGTTATCACTAGTAATATAAACTTCTTGTGGGCGCTGGTTAATCGGTGTATAAACAACGACAAAGTTCTGGCTATTGAGCCGAGCAAATTCAGCTGAACCATTATTGTGCTCATTGGCATCAGAACCATCATCCCAAGCATCATCAAACTCTGGGTGGTCTACTAAAGCAGCAGCTAGGTTATCATAAGAATCATTATCATTTAACCAGGCCGTAGTTAGGTATTCATAGTCATTATTGGTAATTGCATCGTTTAATTGACCTTCGTAGCTATTAGGAACGTAGTAAACCTTATAAGTATACCCAGTTTTAGCTAGCTGCTCATCGGTGACACCAAAATTAATGTCCTTATTCGCATTACCGTCCTGGTCAATGTTATTAGCAATGGCTGTTAGCTCATTATTTTGTCCGGGAACCATGGTAATTAAGTTAGCGTGGCTCGGTGCATAATGTGCTGTTTGATGGTAAACAACTGAAATAGTATCCTTGGGTAATCGCTTATCTTCACTAATAGTAGAATGGTAGCCTTTACTATCTTTCGTAATGTCGACTTTCATACCGATATTATTTTTAGGGCTTAATAATTGATCTTTATTATCATTGATAATCTTATTAATATCGATATACGATGGTCCAACTAAAGTTTTATCATTACTCTCAAGAGAATATCCCAGTATGTTATTAGGAGATTTATAAGCATAGTAACTAAAATTATTAACCAAATTTTTAGTTAAAGGATCATAAATTGCCTTAAAACTATTTTGTGCAATATTGGATTCATTAAATTGCGGTTTGATTTGTTTCCCTGTAGCGTTTGAAATGTAATCAGTTTGACGGTTAAAATGAATGCTTTGACTCATATCCTGTAATTTAGTCAATTCAAATACAATTTGATCACCATCAAAGTAATATTGAGCCACTTTACCCCAACCAGCTGCATTATCTTTGGCATTATTGGCATAGCCATGTTTACCTTTATTTTCAGGATCTTTAGATGGATCACTAGGATTGCTGAAGTCTATAGCATAATTAGCAAGAGTAGGGTACTTCTTGATTAATTCTTTTCTGAAATCTTCATTATCATTAATATTATTAATATTATCTTTTGTAATACCGTATTTCTTTAAAGTTTCAGCATCTATACCAAATGAATTTTTGAGAACAGCGTCTTTAGTTAAAGTATCTTCATTGTCTTTAAGAGTTAAGTCATCAACTGGAATGTACTGATCAGTACCATTAGCATCTTTATAATGAAGTTTTACATGGATAGTGGATTGACCGGAAACAGAGATTTTGGCTGAAACAGATTGATCCTTATCGTTAGCTTCTTTACCAACTTCAACGTTCTTTTCTAATAGATGATCGCCCCAAATCTTGTTAGCAACATACGCAGTCTTACCAGCGTCGATAGCTAAAGTTGGATCAATACCTTCTGCGACTATTCTGTAAAGATATTGAGGTGGAATTTTTGCGATTTTTACGGCAACTGCAGTAACTTTAGAAAGCTCAGTAGGGACGGTTGAAGTAAAATCGTTTTGCCAATCAGAGGTGCTGATCTCTTTCATTGCTTTTGTCTTGTAAGAGGTCTCTGTAGTATATAAGATCTGGATGCCGTCAGTAACTTCTTTATTTCCATCAGTAACATTTATTACTTTGATTGGATTTTTTAATTGAAAATTAAATTCAGATTTGCCATCTCCAAATTTACCATCCTTAGTAGTATTCGGCATTCGTAAAATTGTAGTGACATTTTCAAGATCCGTTGGTTCACCATTGATAATAGATGAACTGAAACTCATATCTGCTGATCCTTTATCATCTGATTTACCAACAGAAGTAAAATCAGAGTTTTGATTACCTTTTGACTGAGTAGTTGTTTGCGTAACTACCGAAGTTACAAGAGTCCAATTTCCATCAGTAAGTGAATATGCGTTGGGATTATTTTCTACCAATGGTAAAAAATCACTTGAGGTTATAGGTGATTTTGTAGAATGTTTAGAATAATAATAATATTCTTTTTGCCCATTTGGAATGGCAACATATACATGATAATTACTTTCCAAGGTCTTATTGGTAACTACTGAGGAGTTATCTAGATTTAATGTGAACGTCTTGTAAGCATAATCTTCACGTTTTCCACTGTTAATTTGAATTTTAACAATATTACGATTATTTATATTTAGATAACTTACTTTAGCGTCTTTAGGTAAATCAGTAAATGGAGTATCAGGATCTAATAAAGCATTTTCTGGTAATACTACATAAAAAGTATTATTTGGCACTTCATTTTGGAAGTCATACGGTTCAATTGAAATCGTACCACCTTTGTGTCCTGCTTGCTGATCTGTTTGCTTACCCGTTGCATAATGCTGATTTAAATGAATAGTTGTATCAGGATTTTTATCTAAAACTATTTGTCCGGCAGACCATATACTAGCAGCATGATTAGAATTAGTATCTGAATCAGCTAAAGTTACTTTAATTTTAGTGGTTAAGGAATCTAGATTACTTACCTTGTCGTACTTAGCAGGCTGATTTTGATCAGAATTTTTACTTGCTGTTTCATCATTGTCGCCACGATATTCATCAGCCAAAACACCCATCAATTTAATGTTAAAGAGTTGATGATAAGGATTGGCTTTATCAATATGAACATGAATATTCTTAATAAATTTACCACTAGGTGCGGTAAGAATTTTGTCTTGAGTGAAAGTATCAGATTTTGTTCCATCAAGGTATTCATATTGGAAAGTAGGATTAGAATCACTTGAAATTTCGTTAGCAATTGAAGATATGTTCATTCCATCAGGAACAATTACGGTTGCGTCAATATCATTAATTACCTTTGCAGATGTACTACTTAAACTTACATTATTGTTTAGAGCATGAATACCTTGTTTGCTATCTTCTTTAGTAGTAATTTTTTCTGGTTGTTCTGGATAATAATCGTGCATCTTATTATGTTTATCAGGATCAATATTGCCAGAAAACAAATTACCTATTGGTGTGTTATCAACAGGATTATTAGTACCTAAAATAATAGCTTGGAGGGGATAATCACTACTTGTTTTTTGATTATTGCCCAAATTATATTCCATCTTAATACTATCCTTACCTGAAACAGTGGTTGTTTCAGCAGGATATTGACCTATTTTACCTATTATGTAAGTAGAAAGAGTTTGAGAATAAGCGGTAGAGATATTATTTAACTCTTTTACTTGATCATCTGTGAGTTTAGGGAAATTAATAATTAAATTATTACCATTTTGTGAAATAGTGGCATGATAATTATCCAACCATTTAAGATTATCACTGTTAGTATTTGTTTCATTTTGATTTAAAGTGAAATTATCAGGAACTGGAATAGTAACTTGGGTTTCTTGATTATAAAATGGATTAATATCAATATTTAATTTCCATTTATAATCTGTATCAGGCAAAATAGTGCCATTAGATACCCATTGATCATCCATTGTGTAAATGTTGTGAAGACTATCACTAGAAGGATTATAAGGCCAAGAAATTGATTGATAGTGATTTATTACTTGTTTAAAAGTACTAGTTGTAAAAGGTTTAATGTCATCATTTTTATAGACATCAATTGCAATCTCATAAGTACCATCTTTATATACTTTATCAGCCTTAAAATAATCAGAAGTCTTAATAGCAATAATTTGACTATAAGTTCCTGCGCCTTTCATCGTATCAGTAAACTCATATTCATTTTTATTACTTTGTACTTCGCTTACTAAAGCTTGATTTGGCTTATCATTAGCTGGCGTGATCGTATAAGGATTATGACCAGAATCAGTAGTAATATCAATATCACCTTCAGTAGATTTGGGGTGAATCTTAAAAGTAAACTTATCACCAGCCTCGTAATCATTGGTTTGAAAGTTTATTTGAACTGTATTTCCAGTATTAACGGTTACACTATCTTTACTTTCACCATTTTCAACATAACTAATCTTGGTCTGCTTAGTTTGGCTGTCAACTTTACTTTCAGCTAATGCTTGAACAGGCATTGGTACTTTATGTTCAGTAGGAGAGAAATGTTGGGTTTCATTATTATCAGTACTTAGTTCTTTAGGAGTTGAAGATTCTAATCCTTTCGTTACTTTTTCAGGAATTTCTGAAGTAGCTTGAGTTGCTACATTAGAATTGTTATCCTTAGTACCATTTTCAGTATTAGAATGAGAATCTACATTACCTTGAGGAGCTGAATTTACTGAATCAGTCGTTGCCTCAGTAGAAGCAGGGGATGCTACCCCCCCATTTTCGATTTTTTGAGCTTGTTGAGACTCAACCTTTTCTTCAGCGTGGGTTACACTAGCGTTTCCGCCCAAATAAAAAACAGTACCAAGTAAAACTGATGCTGCTCCTATTGATAACTTACGAATACTGAAGCGTTGTCTTTGATTTGCTTCAGCATACAATAAATCATTGTTATGCTTTTTCATTTTTATTCTCACTTTCATTCCTTATTATTTTATATCTACACATACTTTATATATACCATCAATTGTTTAAAAAGTATAATGATACGATTAAAGTATAACAAACGTTACTGTATTCTGCTACTTTTTGAGTTATGAAAAGGTATTCAAGGCAAGAATTAAATATTATTTTAATTTAAGAAAAAATCAACTAGATTATCTAGTTGATTTTTGGTTGGATAAGTTTATCCTAGTTTTTACGCTTTTTGTCTCCAGCTAAGCTAATTAAAGCTGCGAGAGATGCAAGTCCTAAACCGATTAAACCAAATTCATTTGCTTTTTCACCAGTTTGAGGAAGAGCTTGTCTCTTGTCGGCGTTAGTTCCGATACTGTACTTCTTAGCTCTAGTGTAGTTTTCGCTTAATGGAGACATATTTGAAGTAGTAACGTGCTTCTTCTTACTGCTTGCATCAAGATTCTGTGCATGTGTTGCTGCAGTTTGACTCCAACGCTTGTTGTCATGAGATTTCTTTTCATGAGCAATAGGGGCAGTCTTTGAGGACTTATCCTTATGCGTGTGAGTCGTAGGCTTCTTAGAGTGTTCCTTCTTTGGAGTCTTTTTATCTTTATGCTTTTCAGGAGAAGGAGTTTGAGGCTTATCTTCAGGAGTCTTCTTGTCACCATCATCTGATGGGGTAGGTGGGGTTGGATTGTCCGGCTTATCTGTATCAGGTTTTTGTGGATCTGGACTTGGTTCAGGGTTGCCACCATTGTCATTATTTCCAGTTGGGGAAGATATTTTTTCATAAAGTACGGTAATGTCTGTATGCTTATTAGAATGACGATTTACCCAGAGGTTGTCAATTTGTTCTTGAGTAAGATCGACTAATCTGTATCCAGGGATATTTGGTGACTCAACTTCAGCAAATTTACGTTTAGCTTCGTCTTCTGTTAGTCCTTTAGCGATGATTTTATTTTGCTTGTTGTCAACTAAAGCATAGTAAACTGTAGGTTGATCATCTTCGTCAATTGTTGAAGGCATTTGAATGAAGCTGGCGAAGAACATAGGATATATTATAGGCTTTTCAGTTGGATTTTGTGGACTTATGGTTGTAGTACCATGTCCTAAGATTACTTTATAAATTTGCGTGGTGTTATTATCATCATCAAACTTGGGATTATCCTTTGGAAATTCATCTTTAATAACATGAAATCCCCTAACTTCATACCCAGCTATTACACTGCTAGTGGTATAATCGATATCTTCATCAGGTTTACCATAAAGTAAATCTGATTTTTCAAGTTCTAAATTATTCATATCTCGATCAATATAAATTACTTGGGCTTTCTGATATGGAGCATAATGAACAGTTACAGTGTAATCTGAACCATCGTGGGCAATAGTTTTACTGTCAACATTTGTTTTGTCTTCACTATCCTTGTTTACATTAGTTACGTAGTAACCTTCAACTATAGGAGTATTAACGCCTTCAACAGTTTGATCGCCTGACCAAGTCAATGGTGTGATCCATTGGCCAGTTACCTTATCAAGAACGCCATTAGCTTCAAAGTGAACAGTTTGCGTTATATCACTAGGAGTATTGTTATCTGCACCTTCGTAGTGAATAGTACGAGTAATGTTCTTGATTACCTTATTTGAATCAGCTGGGAACTTAGGGCCTTCTGGATCGTTAGGGTTGATTGGTTGTCCTGGTTTACCTGGATTTTGAGGATTTATAGGAATAAATTGATGTTTCAAGTGAATCTCAAAATAATTTTTACCGTCAGTTAGAATTTCTTTACCATCTTGGAAATTATTTGAAACTAATTCGTAGCCTTTGTTCTCGTAATTTTTAATCTTATCGGTAGTAGTGTTATCAATATTGTTACCAACAATACCTGAAAATGTTTCAGTTTTTAAATCCTTATTATCGGTATCATCGATATAAACAATTTTACCGCTAGCCTTTTTAACGTAAACAACTTGGGTATCCTTAGTTGGGTTTTGTGGTGTGATTGGAGTTGGATCTACTGGAATGTAGCCATCAATTTCTGGGATCGGCTCGTTTGGAGTTACTTTAGTTGGATCGCTAGGATCATTCTCGTAATCAGGTGTTGGTGCATCAGGAATTGGCTTGTGATTTGGATCAACTGGGATAATCTTACCAATCCTGTGGTAAACGATCTTGTTTTCTACATTTGGATTTTCAATAGTAGCAGTTAAGCCTTCTGCAGTCTTAGCGTCTGCAACGTAACCCTTAATTACTGGGGCATTGACTGAATTAAACTTATGGCTTTCTGCATCCCATGAACCCGTAGCAGTTTGCTTGCCAGTTACCTTATCGTAAGTATCACCACTGTAGTGGAAATTGCTATTTTGAACAACTTTTTCAGCAATTTCCTTACCATTGTCATCTACAAACTTAGTAGTTTGAGTTGCTGGAACATCTTTTTGATCCTTAACTTCCTGACCATTTGGTGAGTAAGTTACGATCTTAGTGATATCTTCTTGAGTTACTGGAGTTGAAACAACAGCTGCTTGGTTTGGATGATAGCCTTCAACTTCTGGAGTCTTAACTTCATCATAGTTAGTCTTTTGACCTGACGCAATTGCCCAGTCCTTATCCAACTTACCATTTGGAATAATTTGGCCAGTAACTTGGTCCATCGTTAATTGACGAGTCCATTGTGAAGTTTGAACAACATCCTTAGGAGTCTTGTCGCCAGCACCTTCGTACTTAACAGTTTCCTTAACATCCTTTTGAACCATTGATGGATCTACACCATGTGGGGTCTTTGTCGTTACAGGAATAAGGTTGTGAACAAAGTGAACTTCAAAGCTGTTGCCAGATTCCTTATAAGTTTCATTACCATCTTTAAAGTTATTGGATACTAACTTATAGCCTTGATTTTCATAAGCTACAATCTTGTCAGCAGTACTGTAATTAATCTTGTCACCAACATCACCATTGAATTTGTCAGATGATAATTGTTTATTATTAGCATCATCATCGATGTAGACGATTTTTCCATTTGCTTCTTTAATGTAAACTACATGAGTATCTTTGGTTGGATCGTTAGGAGTAATAGTAGTTTGACTTGGATCTTGTCTGTGCCAACCTGAAATTTCGGGAGTCTTTTCATCAGGTTTAACCTTAGTCGGATCAGATGGATCATTAATATATGGAGTATTTGGTACATTGTTATTAGGATTTGACGGATCTGGAATTGGATTGCCGTTCTTATCAACTGGGATAATCTTACCGATAGGAGTGTATTTTACAATATATTTACGATCAATATCTTTATCTGTAGCGGTTACTGTATCTCCACCGACTTTAGTTATATCAGCAATATAACCGTTAATGATTGGAGTAGGGACTTCCGTATAAGTTTTGCCGTCACTATCCCACTTTCCAAAAGTAACTTCCTTAGTAACATTATCAGTAGTGTTCGTTCGGTTAAAAGTTACAGTTTCAGATGTATCATTAGGAGTTTGATCTCCAGCACCTTCATAATGAACAATTTGAGTTCCAGTTCTTGTTTCATCAACAGATGAAATTCCATGTTTAAAGTGAACAACAATATGTTGATCCTTTTCAGTAAATTTATGTGAGTTGTCTAAGCCAGAATTATCAGTTGAAGAAAAGTCATAACCTTGTTTAGTTAAATCAGATTTCTTTGAATTAATCTTGTTATTAACTTCGTTATCCTTGATCTTAGTGCCCACGTACTGAGTAATGTTGTCAGAACCCTCAATATCTTTATTATCAGTATCGTCATGATAAGTAATGTTTAAATGTCCATTTTTATAGTAGGGAACAATACTAATATCTTCTTCAACATCCCCAGACAAAGTTTTACCTGTATCTTTTTCTTGATAATGAATTGTACGGTCGATAGTGGTAGCTCCATCTTCATCAACAGTACCTTCGTCTCCAATATCTTTTTGAACATTGTCAATTGCTGATTTTGTTCTTTCATCATTTTGGTGGTCAACCTCTACGGCTGATGAATTTGGAGTAGTAGGTAAGGTATCAGCTTCAACATTATTATTTTGACCAGCTAAAAAGAAACAAGTACCAAGTAAAACTGATGCTGTTCCTATTGATAACTTACGAATACTGAAGCGCTGTCTTTGATTAGCTTCAGCATACAACAAAACATCGTTATGCTTCTTCATTTTTATTCTCACTTTCAATTCCTTATTATTTATATCTACGCATAAGAGTATAACAAACGTTATTACGTTATAGCTAATTTTTAAACTTGAAAACAAATCCAAACAAAAAACACGCTACTCACATAGGAATAGCGTGTTTTAGTTTTGTTAAAAGCAAAATTACTTGTTAACTGATTCAAACTATATTTCGTCTTCTTAGATTGTTGATATATCAATGATTATGCCACTTTGATTTTTTACGTGTGTGCCAAAAGTGTGCCAACTACATAATTTCTTGAAGCGTAGATCGAATTTGATCATCAGATTTCTTTATATCTTCGGCAGCTAAATAAGCCATAAGTATTAAGTGTAATAGTTAAATCTTTGTGTCTCAGACGTTTACTTATTGCGTACCAATCAACACCTGCATGGTGAAGCAAAGCAACATGACAGTGGCGTAAGTCGTGAACTACTAAATAGTCATTAGGTATTTCCAAATCTGTTAATGTATCATGAAAGTAACTAGATACATATTTTTCTGTTGCAGGTCTTCCAATACGTCCAGCAAATACATAATCGTGATCATTTGCTTGTAATTCTTTTAGCAGCATGAGTAATTCATGAGGAACAGCGATAGTTCTATAAGATTGTTTATTTTTCAAAGGGCCGTTTTCCTTTTTCCATTGATTGTAACTGTGATGAATATCAATAGTATTATTTTCAAAGTGTATGTTATGCCATTTTAGAGCTTTTGCTTCACCAGACCTGCAACCAGTTAATAATAAGGTAAGAATTAAATATGCAAAAGGGGATTTAAGGTCTCTATGATCCTTACAATATTTAACAATAGATTCTATTTGACTAATGTTAGGTAAATTGGTTTTGCCTTTTCTAGTACGTGAATTGTTTCCGGCTACAGTTATCTGAAGGGCAAAATCCCTATTAATTATTCCGTCAGCAACAGCGGTTTTTATACAGGAATGTAAAGAAGAATTTATCTCTCTCATTCTTCCATATGAGCGAGTTTTTCCCAGTTCATTCATAAAAGCTTGCCATGAAGTTCTATCAATATTGCTTATGTGTGTATTTCCCCAGTATTCTTTAACTAAATTCAATATTGCCTCATAATTTGTGCGAGTAGTTGATCTAATATTGGGCTTTTTAAAAGTTTGATACCATTTATCATAATAATCTGCAAATATAGGATCTTTATCAACTTTTAAACCGTGAGATAAATTTGTTTTAGTTTCTGCTTCCCAAATAGAAGCTTCTTTTTTAGTCTTAAATCCACCCTGAGGCTTAGTATGGCGTTTCTTTAAGTTGTCGCGCCAATAAATTCTTGCATACCAAGTACCGTTGCGTTTATAAACTGCCATTTTAAAATACCACTTTTATCTGCTAAAATAGGGTACGTAAAAGGCGTAATGCTTTTTACGCACTACTGTTCATCTTTTTGAATAGTTTTGATTTGATTTGCTATTCAGCACGACTGCCAAATCATTGCTGAATAGTTTAGAGCTTTGTTGGTTCTCCAGACTGACAAAGCTTTTTTGTTTCAGTTTTTTGTCACTGTGGACGATTGCTTTTTTCTTCCCAAAAATCTTGTTTTAAATAATCAGCATCTAATTCCATTTGATTATAAAGATAAGTCTTTTCATCAGGATATAGCTCCAAATATTGATTTATATAAATACCCAAACCTATTCTTAATTCATTATAAGGGGTTTTATCACTCGCAATATTTAAAGCTTTTGCTAGGGTTCCTAATCGACTTTTTCCTTTATTATTTCTATAATCAGCCGGTGAAATATCCATTAATGTATGTATAACTTTGTTATATGGTAATTCATGAATTTTTGAAAAATGATTATAAATTCTGCCACCATGTGCAGCTGTATTTCTGTAATCAAGATATAAAGACAATAATGATGTATAACCTTTTTCAAAATCAGGTAATTGTTCAATTAAGGTTGGTTCTAAGCCTGTCATTATTGAAATTACATTTATTTTTTGTTTACCCTTAAGCAACTGGTACCACCAAATTAAATTTCCAAAATTTAATTTCTTAACAATAATCCATGGAGGAATATTTCCATGTTTATCTCTATAGTGTTTAAATGGTTCAGCATTTGAATGAGTAATGCGCTTAAGAATATTTAATAATACATCAATGGGATAAGCTTCACGACCTAATGAGCGATAATATTGCTTTTTTCCAGTTCGATAATTCGACCGCTTTAGATAATTATCTTGTAGTTCAGTATATTTTTCAGATATTGTGTATGCAACTGCTTGTCTTAAATTAGATTCAAATATTTCAAGAGCAGACATTACCTGAGTTCTTAAATTTCTGTCTAAAGTAAATAAAGCAAATATGTGTTCAAATGTAACATTGGACTTGAACACTTCAGTTTCATTATCTTTAGAATTATCTAAGAAATAATCTTTGTAACCATTAATGATTTCATAGTAACCATATCTACGAAGATTATTTTTAGCGGCTTCTTCATTTTGAATTAGCAATCCACGACTCTTTAATATACTTATTTGTTGATCAATAGTTTTAAAAGGTTTTGGATTCATGAAAACACCTCCAACACAAAAGGGACATGTAATAATACATGTCCCTTTTGGTCTGATCGCATAGCGATCACTTAACTTGATTAACTTTATGTTAACCTATGTGACTTATTGTGTCAAGAGACATAATTTGTATCATATGATGGCTTTGTTGGTTTACCAGACCGACAAAGCTTTTTTATTTAAAAATAATTATCTTTGACCGTTAATTATCCAATTTGCTGCTTGATTAAAACCGTTAGTAATTGATCTTAATTGAGTTTCGAATCTTTCGAATGAAACATCAGGACGGCCGTTAGTTACCATACCCATTTCTTTCATGAGAGCCAAATCTGCAGCTTTACGTTCATTTCCTTGAAGTGAAAAGATAATGTTGGCTTTGGCCACCATTGAATTAGCACTAGCAGGGAAGGTGAATTCTGGAATTGTATTTGATGAAACTGTAGGTACAGTCGCATTAGGGTTAACTTTTACCGTATTAGCAGGGGATGTAGTATGTTGATCTTTTTCATCAGCAAGTGGTGAAAAGATAGCAACACCTGATTCCTTTGAAGCATGTGGAGCAGAGAAGATAAGAACAAAATTATCTTCAGGATTTATATCATCTGTAATAATCATTGGGACGGTTTCGTATTTATTGTGGCCAACCATATCAACCCAACCCAGATGTTTAATATCACGTTTGTGATTTACTTTAAAATTCAAGTAATCGGCACTTTGAGATACTTTAATGCGTTGTTGAATATATTTTTCTGCAGCAACAGTGTTTTTGGTTTTATTCTTAAATCTCAAATTTAAAGTTACATTTGCAGGATTTCCAGGTTTGGCATTATGGTATTGTGCATCCCCATTGAATGAGATAGTGCAATACTTGTCGTTGTATGTGTAAGTACCATTTTTATGAGTAAATGTAGCTTTATTGTTTGATTTTGTAGATCTGGTTTTAGCTCTTTTCTTAGTCTTTAAATTTGTAGTAAACCAAGAATAATCATATGAATTTCTGAAAGAACAATAATTATATTTCTTTCCAATTGTCCATCCCCATACAACACCTCTGCCACGTACATAAACAATCTGACCTGGCTTTAAATAGCCCATCTTTTTATATTTATTGTGAGCTTCATCATGGCCCATAATCACTTTATAATATGCAGTTTTTTTGGTAATTTTCACTTTTATAAAATTTATTAACATATTTTTGTTTAGGCATTTTTGTAGCTTGAACATCATTAGGCTTGATAGAAGTTACAGTACCTATACTTGTAGCCAAAGCAATTGAAGCTAAGGCGGTTATAAACACTTTCTTTTTCATGATTGCCTCCAAAAAACATTTTCAGCTTTTATTGTCTTCAGTTATTGGACAAAAAATTATAAATCGTAACTAACTTTAATAACTTTACCTAGAATACGACCAGGATTTTCAGCATTAAGAAGAATAGGGTCGTATTTTATATTCTCCGGCATCAGCATTACTTGCTTACCAATGTGTTTAATGCGTTTCAAAGTGGCTTCTGTATTGTCATCAACTAAGACTGCAGCTATTTCATCATCCTCAACAGTAGGCTGTTCACGAACAACAACAGTAGCCCCGTTTGGAATTTTAGGTTCCATGGAATCACCTTGACATCTTAAAACAAAAAGTGTGCCATCTGGTTTTTCAGTGAATAGCTCAGTAGTATAGCCCTCAATGTTTTGTTCAGCCAAAATAGGCGTGCCACATGCAATTGTGCCAATGATAGGGAGGCGAACTGCGTGCATCCCTGATTGAGAGAGTGGCTTCATGTTTGTAGGCTGAATACCTAATATTTCTTCTGGTTTTACATGTAAAGCCTTAGCAAAAAGGTTTACTTTATTTACCGGAAATCCTCTGGTTTTATTAAAATATCTGGATAAACTTGATTTAGCTAATCCAGTTTCTCTAGCAAGTTCATTTATTGACATATGTCGTTCTTTTCTTAACTCATTTACATAGTCAACTACTTCCTCATTACTACGCATTCTTCTTCTCCTTTACAACTTTTATTGTATTACAGTTGTTCCCAAAAAGAAATAAAAAGTAACAAAGATAAAAAAGTGGTTGACATATTGGAACAAAGAATATATCTTTTAGCTGTTCCTAAATGGGATCACAATAAAAGGTAGGAAACACTGAACGAATTAAACTTAAATCTTAACCGTTTAAAAGCGGAGCGCGTTGCTAAAGGATGGGATCAATCTGAATTTGCGCGCAAATTAGGAATGAGTAGGGGTTCATATTGGAAACGTGAAAATGGAATTGTTGTTATTTCTGTTAATGAATTAGCAAAAATGCTACAAGTCCTTGGCTATGGTAAAAACGATGTTTCATTATTTTTTACCCAAGGTGTTCCCAAAAGGCGACACAGTGAGGAGACGATAAGCTTGCACGATTTTTACAACTTAATGCAAGTTTTATTGCCTTTTGTTACAGGAATGTTTAAGCAATAAGAAAGTGATCGTGATTACACTAAGGAAGAGAATGATCGACTCTTACAGTGTGTAGATACGTTGTAAGAGTCGATTTTTTAACGGCTGAAAGTGACAATTAAAGATTGGATTTATATTGCAATTGCATGTTTAAGTTACTTGGTCGGTATTGTTGCTGTTATTTATGCTAGAGATAAAGGCAAAATTAATAAAGCAACTCGTATTGGCCAAGTATTAGATTGGTTAGGAAAAATTGCTACCAATGCAGTTCATGAAGCTGAATTCCTAGGCGGTACTGGATCAGAAAAGCATGAATTCGCTGCTGATAGTCAATGGGTGCCAGCTAAGTTTGCAAAGATGGTATAATAAATTTAACAAGTGATAGATACTCTACGGAGCCTATTACGGCCGTACGGAAAAAAGACTCACATCAGAGATTAACCTCTCTGGTGTGAGTCTTTTTTTGTGTGCCATATTGTGTGCCAACTTCAAAATTTTTATAGTTTTCTATAGTTTTATTTTGAAGCTAAATGTTGATAATACGGCATTTAAGCTTTACATAGTTTTATCAGAAAATTACTTGTTAACTGATTCCTTCAAAGCCTTACCTGGCTTGAATGCTGGAACTTGGGTTGCAGGAATAGTGATTTCCTTACCAGTTTGTGGGTTGCGACCCTTACGTGCAGCACGGTGACGAACTTCAAAAGTACCAAAGCCAATAAGTTGAACCTTGTTACCCTTAACTAATTCGTCTTGGATGGTTGAAATAGTTGATGCAAGAACAGCTTCTGCATCCTTCTTCTTCATACCAGTCTTTTCAGCAATTTCGTTTACTAATTCAGCTTTATTTACTGATGCCATAACAAAAAACCTCTTTCTTAAGATGTAAGGTCTTTTAAGACCTTTTACGTTCATTAATTGTACCATTAACTTTACGAGTTGGGAACCGCTAAAGCTTGATTTAATAGGAAATTTAGCAATTTTATTGTTTTCTTTTTAGTTTGAATAGAATAAAAGCCCCAATTATTTCGATTACAAGGTATAAAATGAAGCCTATCCAGATCTGGTGGGAGATCCAACTAGTTTCTATATGACGCCAAGGGCAGATGAAATATTTAAAAATAATAAGGCTAAATACCCAGCCAATACTGCATGATTCAAGCATTTCATAGTTAACGACAAATTTTCGCGCGGAATCAGATAATCCTTGTGCTTGAATGTACGTACGATCAATTCGAATGTTGAACGTATATATAAGGTAAAAACACATGCCAAAAATAATAATTAATAGTAGCAAATTGATTAAGGCAAAAGTACTCATAATTCCTCCTTAATGAATTAATAAGCTAATTATACAGGACCATGCATGATCGTCAAAATATCATCAGCATTCGCTTAGCGTATCCTAGCATATGCATTTGGTAATTTTTGAGAATGATTTTTTCCTATAGAATATACTCAAGTTAAAAATACAGAGATAAATATTTCATAAAAAGGAGAATATATATGACCTCACAAATTATTGCAATTATAGTTTTACTCGGTGGATTGTTCTTAGCTTCAATCGAAAGCCCATCTAGACGTGCCGCAAAACAAGAGATTGATCGTCGCGGAAGATAAGCATTTCAATATTAAATCTGAATATTTAAAGGTATACTTTAATTATGGAAAAGGGTATACGAATACTTACATGCTTAATAACGATTATTGGAATACTTATTATAGGCAGATGGATAATGAAGGAATATAATTCTTATCAATTTACTGATGATTCGCATTATAAAAGTGAAATGATTAAAAAAAGCCGAAAGATGATCGGTTATTTTCACTATGGAACTAACGATCAAAGGATGGACTTCGGTAATTGGAAGCATCCCCGAAAAGATGGTTTTGCCGACTGTTCAAGTTTTATTTGGCTAGTAATGAAACAAGCCGGATATAATGTTGGCGAAAAGGCTTTTTCTACCCCGATCATGGAAAACGATGCAAAAACTTATCATCAATACTTCAAGCAAATTCATGCTAAAGATGTTAAGCCCGGCGATGTAGTGATCATAAACGTCGGTTCCGGTTATGGTCCAAACGGACATACGGCAATTATTGACGGTCCATATAAAGGAAGAAAAACGCAAATTATTGAAATTGGCGGAATTGATCCTGTAGGTTCGGTCCATCGTTCAATAATTAAAAGATCTTTTCATAGTATTTTAGATCAAGAGCGGGTTACTTATGCTCGACCGATAAACAATGAATAGAAAAAAGGAGTATCAAATTTGTGATACTCCTCTTTATATGAACTATTAATTAAATAAACGGACGCTTGATTCCGGCAATTACATTACGTTGACCATTAACAATAGGTTGAACCATTACACAAGGTGGCCAGCTTTCAATTACACGATTGTGACCTAAGTAAATAGCAATGTGCCAAATAATGTGTGTACCAGGTTGGTAGTAAAATACTAAATCACCACGTTGACGTTGTGAGTAGGGTACACGCTTCAAATGCTTATCTGCCCAAAGGTTGCGAGAATTCCATTCATTCCCGGGATGAGCATGACCGATTGAGCTTGTTGGAATAGGGCTAAGACCTGCGGCATACAAACTTTGCATAACAAGACCCGAGCAATCAACGCCGTAAGCAGGGCTAGATGAACAGCCAGCAAGCCAAGGCTTACCCATATATTTATATGCTTGATTGATCATTGCTTCAATGTGAGCTTTTCTCCCTTGCCAAGCTTGAACCCTTAATGGAGCAATATAATTATCAATATCGTACCATGACTTTTTAGAAAAACCTAACTTAGTCCAGGTCTTTAAATTGACATTTCCAGTAGCAGGCAAATTATGTTTTCTTTGGAAATTCTTTACGGCATTATAAGTAGCTTGATTGTAGTAATTATGTCCAGCCCATGTACCTAATCTATGCATTACTTTCCAAGTTTTAATACCTTCGTAACCGCGGTAAAGATTATAGCCCACTTTTCCATAAGGTTTTACTTGAGTGTAGTGAATTTGGTGATAGCCTTTAGGGTTTTGATAAGCTTTGACAGATTTGATCAAAGATTTTTTAGCAGGGATGTATAATCCAGACTTTGTTCGAAGTACAGAAACTTGATCACTGTTATTCACTAAATCGCTAATCAGATAATGATAGCCAGCCTTAGCACTATGATCACTTTCAGTTAAATCAGCATCCTTATATAAAGTTGTAGCGTGCTTTAAACGAATAATCTTAGGTTTAGTTCCTAAATAATCGTTTTTATTAATAGCTGATTTTTGAATATTTACTGCAGTAGATGATGCAGATGGACTTTCATCCGCCTTGGCAGTCATAGAAAATGCGCTAACACTCATTAACGCCGCAATAATAGCAATTGAAAATTTGTTATGTTTTTTCATGATTTCTCCTCCAATTAAAATCAGATTTATTGTATAACACTAATAATTTAATTTCTATAACAATCGTGAAAATAATGTTATATATAATTAGTATTCACACACTGTAATAAGCATCAAAGATGAAATGTCTTTTTCAATAAGTTATAATTAAGTACATGTAAACGGTTAAATTATAGAAAAAGAAGGTGCTATATATGAAAAAACTAAATACATTAGAAATTATCGGAATCACTGCTACAGCGGTCGGAGCAGCAACTGCTGCGACAATTGTGGGTACTAAGTTTGTACTCAAGAAGATTGAGGAAAAGAAACAAGCAAAAGAAGATAAAATTTTGCAGCTTAATATGCCAGCTGGGGTTGGGGATGATTCGAAAAATGAACTTTTAGGTTCAGAATTGAAGTCTGAAGATATTGCTGGTGAAGACAAGGAACCAAGAATCAATATTGAAGATATTCCTAAACCTAAGCACGAGTTAAATTAATTCATGTTTTCCTTGACTTTCTAAATGAGGCGTGTATAATGCATACTTATAAATTTAGAAAGGACATGGTTATATATGAAGTTAACTAAAATGAAAATCTTGACAATTGTTTATGGCTTGCTAACTTTAAGTGGTTTAGCCATGTTGTTTTCAGGATTGATTATTCAGATGAATGAAGCATCTGATTTTAACACAACTAGCCAAGCATTATCTGCAAATGGCTCAACTTTAGCAATGATCTTTGCAGGTGTAATTGCTGCTCTTGGATTTGGAATGGCATTCTTTACAGAATGGGCTAGAGTAAACAACAAACATATTAAACGTGTAAAGTTTGCATAATAAGCAATAAATAAA